>JAFRVM010000213.1 GCA_017438505.1 Clostridia bacterium
ATACTTATAAGGAAAATATAGAGGAATTTACCGCGCAGGTTTGCAGAACATTAAAACAGCTCGGCGTTGAGGTAATAATGGAAGGGCAGCTCTGCGAGCAGTTTTCCGCCTGTCCTGTTGACGGTTTTTTTATTTACGACGACGAGATATCCTCCTGCGATGCTGTAATTGTTCTGGGCGGAGACGGAACGATCCTGCGCGCGGCAAAACGCGCGGCTGTCTTTAAGATTCCCGTTCTGGGCATAAACTTTGGCAGGCTCGGATTTTTGGCGGGTCTTGAGGATATAAGCGAGGAGAGCCTTAAAAAACTGGTTGAGGGTCAGTACTCGGTGGAAAGCCGTATGATGCTTGAAGCTCAGATTATCGGAAGGGACGAAAAGCCCAGGCTTGTGCTCAATGACGCTGTGGTATCAAGAGGAACGGTATCCAGAATTCTGGAGCTGCACGTCAGCCACAACAACAAAACGGTATTTGACTACCGAGCAGACGGACTTATTGTTTCAACACCTACGGGCTCGACCGCCTATTCTCTTTCCGCGGGCGGCCCGGTGGTTGACCCCAGTCTATCGGGTATAATAATGACCCCGATTTGTCCGCACTCCATTTTTTCACGCTCTGTGGTGTTTTCCGGCGATTCGGTGCTGGAAATCGGGTGCAGGGGAGACGTAAAAGACAATACATACCTTACAATTGACGGCGACGGCTCGTATAAGCTGTTTGCAGGCGACAGGGTAAGGGTTAAAAAGTCGGAACAAAAAGCATTATTTATCAGAATTAACGATAAAAACTTCTACGAGGTGCTAAACGAAAAATTCATGTAAAGGATGAAGGAAAGATGAAAAATAACAGACACGCAAAAATTCTGGAGATAATTAAGAATAATGAGATCAAAACGCAGGAGGAGCTGCTTGACCATCTCAAAAACGCAGGGTTTAACGTAACTCAGGCAACTATCTCCCGTGATATCAAGGAGCTTCGTCTGGTTAAGGTTCTCTCAGCCGACGGAGTTTACAGCTACTCTGTCAGCAATATGCAGATGACCGATATGGCCTCGAAGTTTTATCAGCTCTTTGCCGATTCGGTGGTAAGCGTTGACTGGGCGCAGAATATCGTAGTTGTCAAGTGCTATTCCGGTATGGCTCAGGCTGTGTGCGCCGCTCTCGATTCCATGAAGTGGAGCGGAATTGTCGGCACACTTGCGGGCGACGATACTATGTTTATTGTATCTTACAGCGAACAGTCGGCAAAAAATCTTGTCGCCGAAATGAAAAAGATTATCAAAGTTGGGTGATAGCCGATGCTCTGCCGGCTGTATATTGAAAATATAGCTTTAATAGAGAAAACCGAGGTCTGTCTCAAAGGCGGTCTTACCGTTCTGACAGGCGAGACGGGCGCGGGAAAATCAATTGTCATAGATTCCATCGGAGCCGTTCTGGGCGAGAGAGTTTCTCGCGAGATTATCCGCACCGGAGCCAAAAAAGCGTCGGTCAGCGCGGTTTTTGAGGATATCTCCGCCGCAACGCTTACGCTTCTTGCTCAGCTTGAAACAGAGCCGGACGAGGACGGCAGGCTGTATCTCTCACGCGAGATTTTCGCCGACGGTAAAAACAACTGCCGCATTAACGGCAGGCCCGTTTCGGTCTCGGAGCTGCGAAGCGTGGGCGGACTTTTGATAAATGTCCACGGTCAGCACGACAGTCAGGCGCTTTTAAACGAAGAAAAGCACATTTACTATCTTGATCTGTTTGCGGACAACGGTGAGCTTATTGAAGATTTTACCCGCAAATACGAGCAGTATCTTGAGGTTAAAAATCAGCTCAAAAAAATTAAGAGCGATATCGGTGACCGCGAACGTGAAAAGGATATGCTCTCCTTTCAGGTTGATGAGCTTCGTCGTGCCGAACTCAAAGAGGGGGAATATGACTCGGCTCTGTCGCGCAGAAACTTCCTTCAAAACGCTGAAAAGCTTGCCGTACTGCTTAATTCCGCACGACAGGCTCTCGGAGGAGGGGAATACTCCGACGGCGCGGTTTCGCTTGTATCCTCGGCGACAGGATTTCTGCATGATGTGGAAAAATTCTATGACGGAGCAGCTTCTCTCAGCCAGAAGGCAAGCGAAGCTCTGTATATGCTTGAGGATATCGAGGCGGAACTGGCGGATTTGTGCGACCGCACCGATTTTGAGCCGGCCGAGCTTGAACAGCTTGAGCAGCGCCTTTCTCAGATAACCTCGGTTACACGAAAGTACGGCGGAAGCGAACAGAAGGCTTTAGAATATCTCGAAAACGCCCTTGCCCGTCTTGAAATTCTTGAAGGCGGGGACCAGGCGGCTGAGGAACTTGAAAACCTGTTGAGCGAGCGGCTCGAGACCGTCAAGGACGCCGCAAGAAATTTACGCGCTTCACGCCGCAAGGCCGCGCTTGATTTTGAAAAAAGAGTTGCCGATGAGCTTGAATTTCTCGATATGCAGGGAGTCAGCTTTAAGGCTGTGGTCGAGCCTGCGGGACTTGGATCTGACGGCGCCGACAGCGTTCGTTTTATGCTCTCGGCTAACCGGGGTGAAGAACTGCGTCCTCTTGCAAAAATAGCTTCGGGCGGCGAACTTTCTCGCATTATGCTGGCAATTAAAAATGTCCTCGCCGGCTGCGATGATATCGACACTCTTATTTTTGACGAGGTGGACGCGGGAATAAGCGGCAAAGCGGCATATAAAGTCGGCAAAAAGCTGCATGAGACCGCCCGTTACCGACAGATTATATGCGTAACACACCTTGCACAGATAGCCGCTCAGGCGGATAACCATATTTATATCGAAAAAAATCCCGAAGAGGACAGGACGGTTACCACGCTCACCGAGCTTAATTTCGAAGGACGAAAGAAGGAGCTCGCGCGGATTATCGGCGGCGGTATGATTTCCGATTCGGCTCTCGGGGCTGCCGAGGATATGCTTAAAAATTCAAAGTAAACTGATTGGGAGGAAGATTGGTATGTATGCCTCCACTGTCGATTGCGACAAAATATATAAAATACTGACCGGTTCGGCAGGACACGATCTTGATGACACAATTATAGATATTTGCGAAAAAATGCTCTTTTCGGGTATAGAGGACAGCGGCGAGAGCGGCGATGTTATGATAGTTTTCGGAAGTCCCGACTGCTTAAAGTACAGATGTCCCAAAGCTTTTGAGGCATATTTCTGCAAAAGAGCGCCTAAAATTATAGTATCGGGCGCAAATAAAATCGCCTCGACGGGTGTGAGCGAGGCGCAGTCTATGTGGGAGCAGCTTCGCGGCTACGGGGTGGAAAACACTAATATATATCTTGAGGCCTCCGCGGGATATACCCACGAAAACGTGGTTTTTTCAGCAGATATCATACGCTCGGTTTTTGGTGATAAACCGATAAAAATACTTGCTGTAACATCCCAGTGCCATATGCGCAGGGTAATGCTCAACTTTGAGCATTATAAGGATAATTTTGCTGACGGCACGCAGGTTTTTCAGGTACCCTCGGCCGACCCCTGCTGCGAATCGGTTATCTGGCAGACCACGCCGGGCGGCAGATTCAGAGCCGCGACGGAAATAAAAGCTCTTGTCAATTACATAAGAAAGGGCTATCTGCCCGATTTTAAATTTTAAAAAACAGTCATAATCTCCTTTTGCCTGACATATAATTGTCATAGACGAAAAAATACTTTAAGTGTTTTTCAAAGGTAAAAGGGGGTTTTTCTTATTTATGGAAGAGAAATTACAGTCAAAGCGCGTACATAATATGATTTTAGAGGGCAGAAAAAAGCTTGTTATCTCGGGTGTTACGGATGTCGGAAGCTACGACGACCGCACGGTGACGGCCTCTACCGAGCTCGGCGAGCTGACAATCAAGGGAGAGGGGCTCAATATAACCCGCCTGAGCGTCGAAACCGGCGATATGAATGTTGAGGGCAAAATCAGTTCGCTCGACTACACCGACGATCTACCCAAAACGGCTGGATTTTTTGCCAGAATGTTCCGCTGATATGAACGCCGGGAGTTTGGAATTTTCGGTATCCTCCCAGCTATGGCTGTTTGCGTGGGGAACTGTTTTGGGAGCGGCCATGGCGGCGTTGTATGAGGTTCTGCGTATATGGAGAAAGGCCTTCGGCGGAGGAGCGGTCGTTCTATTCATTCAGGATGTGATTTTCTTTTCGCTCTGCGGGCTGGCATCCTTTTTGTTTATGCTCGTTTTTAACGGAGGAACGGTGAGGATATATTTTTTTATCGCTCATCTTGCCGGTGCTGTTATCTACGCACTGACACTCGGACGGCTTGTGGATTCGGTTTCAAAATACATAATAGAAAATGCAAAAAAACTGGCAGATGCTGTAAAGCAAAAAGCTGTATACCCGTTTTTTGTAAAGATCGACAGGCTTACAGACAGGACAAACAGCCGGGCAAAAAGACATTTTTTACAGATTTTTCCTGTCGACAGGGCGGTTAAAAGGATAAAAAATCTTAAAATTGCCAAAAAAACATAGTATTTTGAAAAAAATCGCAAAAAAATATTGTATTTTGTAAAAAAATGTCTTGAAAAATGCGCATGATGTGTTATATAATTATTATACATCATCTGTAACTATAAAGTGAGGTGCTTTACGTTTATGGTTATAAAAGAGAATACTAAATCATTACTGTCAAGGCACAGCATTTTAGATGCAGTTATTGTTGCGTTTTTTGTATTTTTGGCTGTCAATATTATTATTGTTTTGACCGATATAAGTGAGAAAAAAAGTCAGATTTCCGAGGTTCGGGCAGCTATCACCGAACAGACTGTTCAGAATAACGAACTAAAAAGAATTATCGAAGCGGGTAATTCAGATGAATATATTGAGCGTATTGCACGCGAGAGATACGGTCTTGTTTTGCCGGACGAGCGCGTGTTTATAAATACTTTGGGTGAATAAGCGGTACACTTGAGGAGGAAAATTACAGTATATGTCTTTTGAGGTTGGCTCTGTTATTGACGGTAAGGTTACCGGGATAACGAAATTCGGCGCATTTGTGGAGATTGCCCCCGGTGTAAACGGCATGGTTCATATTTCCGAAATCGCCTCGACTTATGTCTCTGAAATCAGAGATTATTTAAAAGAAGGTCAGGATGTAAAGGTTAAGGTCATTACTGTCGGTGATGACGGTAAAATCGGTCTTTCTATCAAAAAGGCACAACCTTCCTCGCAGCCCGAAAAAGCACCTCTTTCAAGCGGCGGCCGCAGACATCAGAATATAACAAACGCAAGGAGCTCAAGTGAGCCTGTACGTCCCGCAGATGTAGATTGGGGCGAAAAAAATAAACAGCCCTCAAGCTTTGAGGACATGTTGAACAAGTTCAAGCAGAACAGCAGTGATAAAATGTCCGGCATGAAGCAGCGTCCCGCTGAAACACGGCGCAGCGGCGGATACGGCTCCCGCAAAAACTTCACCCCACGACCGGATGATTATTAATACTTAAACTATTTAGGGCGGATTATCCGCCCTTTTTTTCTAAGGAGAATGTGTGAAAATGAGAGAGATTGACGCAAAAATAATAACCGAAACAGTCGCGCAGATGTGTATTGACGCAAATAATATTCTGCCCGATGATTTGTGCGAGCTAATTGACGATTGCTCAAAAAAAGAGAGCTGCCCGCTGGCAGCAAGTATTTTTGACGATATGAAAAATAATATTTCTGCCGCCCGACAGATGAACATTCCGGTCTGTCAGGACTGCGGAATGGCGGTTGTCTTTGCAGAGATAGGGCAGGATGTGCATATAAACGGGGCGTCGTTTGAAGACGCGGTCAACGCGGGTGTAGCTAAAGGCTATACCGAAGGATACCTGCGCTGCTCGGTGGTAAGCGATCCGTTAAAAAGGGTCAACACCGGCAACAATACGCCGGCGGTTATACATACTAGAATTGTTCCGGGGGATAAGATCAAGCTAACGGTAGCTCCTAAGGGCTTTGGAAGCGAAAACATGAGCAATCTTAAAATGTTTACCCCCTCGGCTTCAAGACAGGATATAATAGAATATGTTGCCGACTGCGTGCGCAGGGCCGGCAGCAACCCGTGTCCGCCTCTTGTAGTAGGAGTAGGTATCGGCGGCGATTTTGAGTACAGTGCGCTGCTAGCTAAAAAGGCTCTTTGCCGCAGCGTTTCTCTAAGAAATCCCGACCCAGATTACGCTTTGCTTGAAAGTGAAATGCTTGACGCTGTAAATAAAACCAATATAGGCGCGCAGGGGTTTGGCGGCGATATTACCGCCCTTGCGGTCAATATCGAAACCTATGCGACTCATATTGCCGGTCTGCCTGTTGCGGTAAATATGGGCTGTCATGTAACAAGACATACAGAAAAATTAATTTAGGTCTTTACTTTTTTGTGATATATGTGTTATAATTGTATTGGGGACAGACCAAAATTCTTCTCCAATAACATTCTCTGGTAAGGAGTTGGAAATTATGACAATCAATTTTAAGGCAAGAAAGGTTAATTTGCGAGATTCTTTTAAGGAAAGGACAGAAAAAAAACTCAAAAAATTTGATAAATTCTTTGACGAGAACGCCGAGGCAACCGTACTCGTCAGCTTGGAGAGAGACCGACAGACCGTTGAAGTTACAATAAACAATAACGGTATGATTTACCGCGCCGAGGATACCACTCAGGATATGGATGAATCGCTTGATAAGGTTATCGACCTTCTAACCCGTCAGATTCGCAAAAATAAAACAAAGCTTGAAAAAAGAGTCAGAGACGCACAGGCGTTTGACGCTTTTGCAAGTTTGGCGCCTGATTATGACGACGTAGAGGAAGAGGATTTAAAAATTGTCCGCGTCAAAAAATTCTCGGTTAAACCCATGGATCCCGAAGAGGCTGTTTTGCAGATGAATCTGCTCGGTCATCAGTTTTATATTTTCCGCAATGTTGATACAGGCGAGGTAAATGTGGTTTACAAGCGTAAAAACGGCGATTACGGTTTGCTGGAGCCTTCCGAGGATTAATTTCTTTACATATAAATAACTTAAAGAACAGCCTGCAAAGCATATTTGCTTTGCAGGCTGTCTGAATTTTTTAGGGTTTATTTTTTTCTCACTACAATAACCTGTGTGGAGGTCGCATAAGGAATTGAAAAATCAACGCTTTCAAGCCGGTCTGCGGTAACTGTCATACCGGATACTCCGATATCGGCCTTGCCGGACTGAACAGCATTGATGATAGCATTAAACTGTATATCTTCAATAACAAGCTCCTTACCGAGAATATCGGCAACTGCCTGAGCCATCTCAACGTCAATTCCGACTATTTTTCCGTCCCGATAGAATTCATAGGGTTTAAATTCCGCGTTTGTGGCCATAACAAGCTTTCCGTTTGAACGGTCAACATTTTCGGGGGAAATATAGGGGCACGTTCCGACAGTTTCATCTCCGATGTAGTTTGCTGTTATTTTGTCAAGAGTGCCGTTTGATTTTAGCTGAGTGAGCGCAGCGTTAATGGCATTTGTAAGCTCGGGATTTTTCTTTGAAACGCATATTGCGTACTCTTCCATAGCGAAAGGCTCGTCAAGAATCATAAGGTCGCTGTTTTCTGCAACGAAAGCCTTTGCGGGCTCGGCGTCGATAATCACACAGTCAACCTTACCCTGCTTGAGTGCGAGAATAGCTTCGGAGCCCTTACTGTAACGCTCGACCGTAGAGCCCTCTGCCTGCTCGTAATCGGTAGCGCAATAATCACCGGTTGTGCCGAGCTGAACGCCGATGGTTTTGCCGGGAATGTCATTGGCTTTGAAAACCGAGTTGGGAGGGATCTTTTTTCCGCAAGCGCAAAGAGAAGCTGTCAGGGCAATTGCCAAAACAGTTGCAGCAATTCTTTTGAATAATTCCATTTTGGAAAACCTCCTGCAGATTTTTAATAATTATAACATTCTTTTGTAAATTTATCAACCATTATTTTGTCAATCTACTGTTACGGTCAGCCTGTATGAAGAACTGTCACATCCCATTATGTAAACTGTGCAGCTTCCGGGTGAGAGGGCGGTTATTTTTCCGTCTTCGCTTACAGCCGCGACGCCGTCGTTATCGGAGGTTATTATGTAATTATCAGCTGTTGTGTATATAGAAAGATAAACTTCTTCGCCGGCAAAAAGATTTAGTCTTGAGCAGGATGCAGCACAGACAGGTTCATACTGTAAGCCGTAATAACTGTATGGGTTTGCAGCGTCTGTATCGGTCGGATCCCAACCGGCAAATTCTTCGCCTGATTCTGCGGGAACCGGTGCGGGTGTAAACTCTCCGAAGCCGTCAACAATTTCAACAACGCTGCCGGTATTGACATTTTCATATATCCACTGCGCATCGCGTGCACAAAGCCGCACACAGCCGTGCGATGATTTCTCTCCGAGAAGTTCGTAATCATATACGGTGTCGGGACTTTTTTCGGAATATGGCAGGGAATGGAAAAGATATGATGGGGAAAAGGCCGTGCAGTACTGTCCGTAGCAAGGGCCGTAAAGCAGATGCCAGCGATAGCGTCTTGTAACCTTAAATGTCCCGATTTTTGTCTCGTTTTCACCTTCCTTACCGGTGGAACATACCATTGTTTTTACGGGTACGGTAAATTTTCCACTGCTGTCGGAGGCGTAAACTGTTACAGACTGGCTTTTTTTGTATACAACTACTCTGTACTGTGAGAGCTCCGGATATTCTCTGCCGAAAATCTGAACATATAGCTTTTTGCCGTCTGAACATATGCTTGTACTGCCCTCCTTTTTTGCTTCCAAAACGCAGTTTTCTATCTCTGCAAATTGGCTGTTGTACGGATTTACATCTTCAAAACCGTATATTTTTTGTATATTTATACGCTGTCCGCAGTACATATAAAGGCTGTCCGCATATTCTTTGGGCTGTCCTACCTGCATAACGGTCGTCTTAAAACGGACGGATTTTGCCGAGCATAAAAG
Source organism: Clostridia bacterium (assembly GCA_017438505.1). Taxonomy (GTDB): domain Bacteria; phylum Bacillota; class Clostridia; order Oscillospirales; family Acutalibacteraceae; genus RGIG2835. The sequence continues at coordinate 8,968 of JAFRVM010000213.1, forward strand.
AATTATCACTGCATAAATAGATAGGCTAAGCAGCAGCTTTTTCAAATTTTTCATAAACGCCCTCCTTAATAAGGAAGATAGACACATTATAGTCTGTTTTATTATAAAAAAATAAAGAAAGCTGTCGGCTTTTTCTTGCTAAATGCTGCCTGCTGATATATAATTACTGTATATACTTTTTCGGCGGGAGGGCGCTATATGTTTATATTTACATTAAACGATTACTGCCGAAAAACCTACGGAGAAAAGCTGTATAAAGTCAGTCTTGACGGAGGGATGACCTGCCCCAACCGCGACGGAAAGCTTGATACGCGCGGCTGCATTTTTTGCAGCAGAGGCGGCTCGGGAGATTTTGCCGTAGGCAGGTGCGAAAGCGTCTGTGAGCAGATTGAGAGAGCAAAGCTGCGTATTGCCGATAAATGCAAAGGGGCGGGGCTTATCGCCTATTTTCAGAGCTACTCCGGCACCTACGCGCCTGTCGGATATTTAAAGGAGCTTTTTTACTCAGCCGCGCAGCACCCGGAGGTCAAAGTGATATCAATAGCCACACGTCCCGATTGTCTTGACCATGATGTTCTGCAGCTTTTATGTGAGCTAAATATTATCAAACCTGTCTGGATTGAACTCGGTTTGCAGACCTCAAATGAAAATACCGCAAAGTATATCCGAAGAGGATATGAAAACGAGTGCTATAAGCAGGCTGTAGGGCGGCTGAGGGATATCGGAATTTATGTGATTACCCATGTAATTTTATATCTGCCGGGCGAGAGCGTCGAGGATATGGAAAACACTCTGCGGTTTGTAACGGCATGCGGCTCGGACGGTATTAAGCTTTCGCTTCTGCACGTTCTGCGTGATACCGACCTTGAAAAGGAATATGAGCAGGGTAAGGTTATTCTGCCGGATATGGAAGAATACCTCGATACCCTGACCGATTTACTGGAGCTTTTGCCGCCCGATATGGCGATCCATCGCATGACGGGCGACGGCCCGAAAAGTATTTTGATTGCCCCGCTGTGGACGGGGGATAAAAAGAAGGTACTCAACCGACTGAAAAGAGTTATGGAAGAAAAAGATACCACGCAGGGGAGGAGATGGAAGCTTGAGCAAAATTAAAGAATACAGTAAAAGCTTTTACGATTTTTTCTGCAAAAATAAATACGTCCTTTCATTTTGGCTCATACTGCTTTTTTCGGCGGTAATACGGGCGGTGTATATTTCCTCACTGCCCTGCGGACTCAACCCCGACGAAGCATCCATCGGCTATGACGCCTGGGCGATAATGCACTACGGAATCGACCGCAACGGCGTTTTTCTTCCCGTTCAGCTTATCTCGTGGGGCAGCGGTCAAAATGCCCTTTACGCGTATCTCTCTATGCCCTTTATCGCTCTGTTCGGACTCAATACCCTCTCGGTCAGAATGGTAAACTTTATCTTCGGCGTGCTTTCTATCGCCGCAGTATATCATATAGTTAAGCCGTTTTTCGGGAAAACATACGCCCTTATATCCATGGCGTTTATTTCAATTTCCCCCTGGCACATTATGATCTGCCGCTGGGGACTGGAATCCAATCTTTTCCCGCTCTTTTTCACGGCTGGCGCTGCGGTTTTGGTAAAATCGTTTGAAAACAGAAGGCTTTTGCCCCTTGCGGCGGCAATTTTCGCGCTTTCGCTTTACAGCTACGGCTCGGCATATGTGGTTGTGCCTGTTTTTGTGCTTGCCATGGCCGTTTACGGTTACTTTAAAGCGGGATTTAAACTCATAAACATAACTTTTTCCGCGGGCGTTTTTGTTGTTATCGCTCTGCCTATCGGTTTATGTTTTCTTACAAACCGCTTCGACTGGTCGGATATCAGAATTTTCGGGCTTACCGCTCCGCAGGTCGGGGGAATAGGTGAGCGCTGGAACGAGCTTACCGGTTTTTCGGTTACCCATACCGCCCGCAGATTTTTTGAGCAGATTTTTTTGCAGACCGACTACTACGTTACCAACCAGATAAAGGGTTACGGTTATATGTACCTTATCTCGCTGCCCTTTACAGCTGTCGGAGCATATAAACTGTATAAACACAAAAGCCATCTTTCCGTACTGCTTTTGGCATGGATCGCATGCTCTGTTTTGCTGTTTTTTACATATTCCGATACAAACATCAACCGCGTAAACATCATTTTTATGCCGATAATTATTGTTACCGCGATAGGTCTTGCCGAGGTTTTCAAAAACAAAAGGTTTGCTGTTTTGCTTACCGCCTGCTACGCGGTAATGTTCTGCTCCTTTGCAAAGTACTACTTTACCGAGTACAACAAGGTTATTGCTCCTTTCTTTTATTCCTCTATCGAAAAGGCTATACCCAAAGCCGAGGAACTGCGCGAGGAGGGGCAGACGGTTTATATGACCGATTCGCTTAACAAATCCTATATATATGCGTTATTTTATTCAAAAACATCGCCCGAGGTCTTTATTAAAACAGCCGATATTCCAAACCCGGACGCCCAGTTTTATGACTGCAATTCGTTTGAAGGGTATGTTTTTGATACATCTTCTATTGAAAGCTGCTCGAGCGGAGTATATATTCTGCCAAACGGCGAGGCGGCGCGGTATCTTGAAACTGCCGACGAGTACTATATTTACGAGCTTTATACAGTAATAAAGATAAAATAATGTTGACAAGACAATTTTGATATGGTAATATATTACCATATTAGCAGACTAAAGTGAGTGATTGAATGAGAAAGTTTTATAAAATTACGCCCGAGGGCACACGCGACCTGCTTTTTGAGGAGTGCGAAGAGCTTTTAAGAGAGAAAAGAGAGCTGCGCGAGCATTTTGCCTCTTACGGATACAAGCAGGTAAACACCCCCAACCTTGAGTATTACGATGTTTTCAACGTAAACAGCGCGGGAATTGCCCAGGAAAAGATGTTTAAGCTTACCGACGGCAACGGCAGGATTATGGTTCTGCGTCCCGATAATACATTTCCCATCGCAAGACTTGTTTCCACATCCTTGCAGCATCAGCAGAGACCGATTCGCATTGCATATAATCAGTCGGTTCATTCCGTAGGCAACAGCCTGCGCGGCAAAAGCTGCCAGTTTGAGCAGTCGGGCATTGAGCTTATCGGCGCGGACGGCAAGGCGGCTGATTTAGAGGTTATAACCATAGCCATTGAAACAATGAAGCGCTTTGGCGCAAATTTCAGATTTGAGATAGGTCACGCGCAGGTCTTTAAAACCCTTATTGCCGAGCTGCCCATTGACGCTGATACCGGCGAGGAAATTCGCCGCATTATCGAGCAGAAAAACTACCCCGAGCTATCACAGATGCTTGAAGGAATGGAGCAGACAAAGGCGGTAGTAGCGCTTAAAAAGCTTCCGCGGCTTTTCGGCGGAGTGGAGATTCTCGACAGAGCCGCAAAGCTGTGCGAGGGACTTTCGTGCGTTTCCTGCCTTGAGTACCTGCGTGAGATTTACAACGATCTTTCAGCTTTAGGCTACGGCGACAGCGTGATTATCGATCTGGGTCTTGTAAACCGTACCGAATATTATACCGGAGTTATTTTCGGCTGCTATGTCAATACGGTGGGAGACAGCGTGCTCAGCGGCGGCAGATACGACAACCTGCTGGAGCAGTTCGGCACTCACGACCCGGCAATCGGTTTTGCGGTAAACCTGAGCGCCATGACCTCCTTTGCTATGAAGAATATTACAGAAAAGCAGAAGGCGGCGGATATTCTTGTCGCATGTATCAGCGGCAAGACAAGCGAGGTTGAGGCTGTTAAAAAGGTAAGAGAATTAATTGCCGCCAATCCCGGCAAAGTTGTTATCAGCGGATGGTTTGACAGCAAAAATGAGGCTGAAAAATACGCCGAAGAAAATATTATTAATGAAACAGTTTACTATGGGGAGGGCAAATAAATGTATAAGCTTCGTATTGCCCTTACCAAAGGCAGACTTGAAAAAGATACCGTGGGACTCTTTGAAAAAATGGGTCTTAACTGCGAAGCGGTAAAGAATAAAGGCCGCAAGCTTATTTTGCCGGTAGGCGAAAGCATAGAGGTCGTTCTTGCAAAATCCAACGACGTTATAACCTACGTCGAAAACGGCGTATGCGATATGGGCGTTGTCGGGAAAGACACTATTGCCGAAATGGGCGGCAGCTTTTATGAAATATTGGATCTGGGCTTTGGCAGATGCCGCTTTGCGGTGGCGGGCAAAAAGCTCAGCGCGCCTTACGATCGCCAGAACATTAAGGTGGTTGCAACAAAGTACCCCAACGTCACCCGACGCTTTTTTGAGAGCAAGGGTATGGATGTTAATGTTATAAAAATCGAAGGCTCGGTCGAGCTTGCTCCGCTTCTTGAGCTGTCCGACGCTATTGTGGATATCGTGGAAACAGGCTCCACTCTGCGCGAAAACGGACTTGAGGTTTACGAGGATGTTTTCCCGATCTCGGCGCGGGTCATAGTCAATATGGCCCAGCTTAAAATACATAAAAAGGAAATCGAGTCCCTTGTGGAAGCTATGGAAAAGGCGCTTGAAAACTAAACGGCATTGAAAGGAATTTGCAAATATATGATAAATTATGTTGTTGCCGACGGAAGGTCGGAAAAG
>JAFRVM010000214.1 GCA_017438505.1 Clostridia bacterium
AATGCGGCTCTTTTCCCGTCCTGTAATTATTTTCGGAAAGCCTCTTACCCCAAAGAAACTTGACATTATCGGCAAGGTTTCCTCCGAAAAGATACACAGCGCGACCGAGGTTCTTACAGAAAGAGTAAAAACACTTCGCAGAAACGCCGAAAGGAGCCTTTACTGATGGAAAACTTCAGCGATAAAATCACGGTTGCAAAAACCGCAGGCTTTTGTTTCGGAGTAAACCGCGCTATTGAAATTATCGAGGATCTTCTCTCCAAGGGAGAAAAGGTTTTTACCCTTGGCCCTATCATTCACAACCCTCAAATGGTTGAAAATCTGAGAGAGCGCGGAGTTTCCATAGCGAACGACATAGGCGACGTTACCGGAGACGCTGTGCTTGTTATTCGCTCGCACGGTGTTGATCTCAAGACAATTGAACAAATTGAGAATGCCGGAATAAGATACGTTGACGCCACCTGTCCCTTTGTTTCCAAAATCCATAAAATTGTTGATAAGGCATCTAAAAATGGAGAGATAGTTCTTATTGCGGGAAATAAGGATCACCCTGAGGTTCTTGGCATAAAGGGTCACTGCAGCGGCGAAAGCTACGTTTTTAAAGATGAGGACGAGCTGCGCGCGCTTGCAGAGAAACATCCCGAGATTACCGACAAAAAAGTAACAGTCGTTTCCCAGACAACTCACAGCAAAATATTATTACAAAATTGTTACGATAATTTTTTAAAAAAGGTCTTTACTAATTCGACTTTTTTTGATACAATATGCCTAGCTACCGCTGAAAGACAGGACGAAGCCATCCGTCTTTCACAAAAAAGCGATTTAATGATAATTATCGGCGGTAAGCAGAGCTCAAATACCGCAAAGCTGCGCGACGTATGCATACGCAACTGTCCGACTTATCTTGTCGAGACTGCGGACGAGCTTCCCCTTGACAGAATAAAAGGGGCACAGCACATAGGTGTTACTGCAGGGGCGTCAACCCCTGCTTACATAATTAAGGAGGTACTTACAACCATGGCTGAAACTATTAACTCGAATTTGGATGAAAACTTCGCTGAGATGCTGGAGGAATCATTCAAAAACGCCAACACTAACGGAAAGGTAGTAAAGGGCACAGTTATGCGCACAACTGCGACAGAGGTATATGTCGATGTCGGGCGTAAGCAGTTCGGTCTGATTGAGCTTAGTGACCTCACCGATGATCCTGCTGCTAAACCTGATGACATTGTCAAGGTCGGAGACGAGCTCGATCTCGTAATTCTGCGCACCAACGACCAGGAAGGTCTTATTTATCTCTCCAAAAAGCTGGCGGAAATCCCCAAGGCATGGAACGAGCTTCGCGCCGCTCTTGCTGACGGTACAATTCTTGAGGCTCCCGTTACCCGTGTAAACAACGGCGGTCTTAACCTTTCTTACAAGGGTGTTCGTGTATTCGTTCCCCGTTCCCACGCTTCCCTCTCCCGCGGAGACAATCTTGATGAGCTTGAGAAAAAAACAGTTAGATTTAAGGTCATTGAGATCAATGACGAGAAAAAGAGCATTATCGGCTCTGTACGCAACGTTCTCAGCGATGAGAAAAAAGCTCTTGAGGACGCTTTCTGGGCGTCTGCCGAAGTCGGCAAGCACTACACCGGAACAGTTAAGTCCCTTACCTCTTACGGCGCTTTTGTTGATATCGGCGGCGTAGACGGTATGATTCATATTTCTCAGCTCTCCTGGGCTCGCATTAAGGCTCCCTCGGATGTTGTAAGCGTTGGCGACACAGTTGACGTATACATCAAGAGTCTTGACCCCGAGAAGAAGAAGATTTCGCTCGGCTACAAGGATCCTGACGGAAATCCCTGGGAACTTCTTAAAAACAACTACCCCATCGGCACAGTTGTAGAGGGTAAGGTTGTAAATCTTACTACTTTCGGTGCGTTTGTAAACATTCTTCCCAGCATCGACGGTCTTGTACATATCAGCCAGATAGCTCTCGAGCGTATCGAAAAGCCCGCTGATGTTCTTAAGGTCGGCGAAACAATCAAGGCTGTTTTAACAGACGTTGATTTTGAAAAGAGAAGAGTTAGCCTTTCCATCCGCAAGCTGCTTGAAGAAGAAGCCGCTGCAAACGAGGCTGAAGCAAAAGCCGCTCTCGGCGATGAGCTTACTTCCGACGAAGCTGTTGAAGCAGCCGCAGAAGAATCCGCTCCTGTCGAAGAGTCTGCTCCCGCTGCAGAAGAAAGCGCCGAATAATTTTTCAATATTTTTTTCCCACTGCAGAATTATTCTGCGGTGGGAATATTAATATATTTATCAATTACTGCGGCAAGCTCTTCCGGTGTATAACTTTTTATCAGGCTGATTGCATAAACAGGCGATAACAATGATTCAAGCCTGCTGTTTCCGAGTTCATAAAAAGCCGCCGCAAATTCTTTTTTGTCATATTCATTTGAATAGTATTCTTCAAGCTCGTGCGGCAGATTTCCGGTTATTTCTCTGATTTTTATTCCCTCTGCATTTGCTTTTTTTGAAAAAACAACTATATTTCTTTCTGTTTTAATATTTGGTGGCAGATATTCCGGGGCAAATATAACATTAAAATGTTCATCCTTGCCGGGACTGCCGACCATAGGAACCGCCGCTCCGTAATTTTCCAATATTTCCGCCTGCAAATCTGAAAGCTTTTCGTGAAACAACGAAATCACTTTGATATTCGCAGTATTAATAATTCTTTCAAGTATTCTTTTTGCCTGCTGCTCTTCGTTTGTGCACAGAGCAATGTAAAGTTTTCCTTTATTTTTAATTTTATTCAAAGTTTGTACCAACATTTCCTCAAACAGTGCAATATTATATTCATCGGGAACAAATCTTTTTATTTTGCTTTCCGAAGGAGGAGTAATCCCAATCGGCATAAGCACCCTTCTTTCTTCTCCGCAAAGCATTTCCTCTATCTTTTGCCAGGGCAGTCCTTTTTTGCCGTTTTTACATATTATTTCAAGATATGTAACATCTTCTGCCGTACGCATATACGCTTCGGCTTTAGGCTCAAAAATCCTTTTAAAAAAATTCTTACTTTGATAATTCCTAACTTTCAGAACGGTCAGCATATTATACCTCCATATTTTTTTGATATATATTATGCCAACCTGAAAGTTTTTATTTTATTTTTTGCATACCGTTCATATAATTTTATCGGTGGTGGTTAAATGAAAAAAACAATTATATATTTGCTTGTCATTTCAATGACGCTTCTTACCTTCTGCTCCTGCGGCGATGACGATGACGATGATTACGGCGAAAACCGCGCTTTTATCTACTCTATTTCCGCAAATCCCAAGAATCTTGACCCGCAGGTTACAACCGACAACAATTCGCTTCTTATTATTAAAAACATTTTTGAGGGTCTCTGTCGCACAGACAGTTACGGAGTCGCCACTCCCGGCGTGGCAGTTTCATGGAGCAGCAATGAGAACTACACACAGTATACATTTTTACTCCGTCCGGAGGCCAAATGGTCGGATGAAAGACCGGTTACTGCTCATGATTTTGTGTTTGCGTGGCAGCGTGCTGTCGATCCGGCTATAGGTTCAACAACCAATTCGGCGCTTTTTTGTGTAAAAAACGCCGCAAAAATTGTCTCCGGCGATATGCCGGTAAGTAAGCTGGGAGTTACGGCAAAGGATGAACACACCCTTGTTGTTGATCTTGCTTACCCATATCCTGAATTTCCCGTTCTTACAAGCAAGGCTCAGTTTATGCCGTGCAATGAGGATTTTTTTAAATCCACAAAAGGACATTACGGCATGGATGACGACCAGCTTATATGCAACGGTCCGTTTAAAACCACAGAAAAAAGCTGGGTTAAGGATGAACAGGTTAAGGTTTACCGAAACGATATGTATAAAGGCGAAAATATCGTTACTCCCATCAGCGTAAACTTTGTTGTCCGCAAAAAAAAGACAAACTATCTCGATAACGTAATCAACGGTATGGCAGATGCAGCTCCCTTTGATTACAGCGAACTTCAAAAGGTCAAGTCCAATAAACTCAACTATGTTTCGTTTACCGATACAACATGGGGGCTTGCCTTCAACACCCAGCATGAGATTATGGGAAGTAAGGATATTCGTCTTGCTTTCTGTTATTCGATTGATCAGGCCGCATATTCTTCCAAACTCCCGGGAGGGATGACCGAGGCTTATGATATAGTGCCACCCGCCACACACCTTAACGGAGCTCTTTACCGAGAGATTGTGGGCAACGGATACAAGCTTGCTCAGGATAACAAATCGGCATATATTTACCTCAAAAACGGACTCGGAAACCTGGGTTATAATTCTTTGCCCAAGGTGACGGTACTATGTCCCGAGGGCGACGACGTAAAGCTGATGATGCAGTACCTGCTTCAGTCATGGCAGGAGAATCTGATGGTATACATTAATATCGAACAGATGAGCCTTTCTCAGATACGCACAAAAATCACCCTCGGTGAATATCAGATTGCCCTTGTCCCAATAACTCCGGATAAAGACGGACCGTCTACATGCCTTAATGTTTTCCGTTCAACAAGCAGTTCAAACCCCTCAAAGCTTTCAAACTATTCATTTGACGCGCTGCTTGACACTGCGTCCACGGCGCACTCACAGGAGGAGGCAATTGCCGCCTATGTTGCCGCGGAAAAGATGCTTAACGAAGACGGTGTGTTCTATCCCCTTTACTATGAAACATCCTATTATGCCCTGCGCAACGGCGTAAAAGGTATTATATTCTCCCCATTTGATACCTGTGCCGATTTTTCGCAGGCACTGCGAAAGATATCTTAAACTAAAAAAACTCACTTCGCATGAAGTGAGTTTTTTTATTACTTTTTCTTTTTAATAAAAAACGGTAAATAAAGAATTGACCAAACAACAGCGGCAATTACCGGCATACCGAGCAGATAACCGGGATTACCGAGATATTTTTCAAACAATTCAAGCGGGTTGCCCTCGCCCGGGTAATTTAAAAACATAAAGTTAGTATCGAACTTTACGTTAATAAGATAAATAAAGGGACAAAGAAGCAGAATCGCTGCGCAAATCTTGGGTAGATTTTTAATCTTTGGCCGCACTTCACCGTTAAAAATAAGAATAAGCGGGAATGCAAAAAGCAATAGATGAATGTAAAAACTGTGAATACAGAAAAAATTCAGCGGAGGATAACTTGTGTTCCAGTCGGGAAACAGCAGAGCCATAGCCGCCCCGGGCATTGATAAAGCGTACAATGCTTCGCCTATGATTTCCCGTCGCGTCAGCGAATAAATAAAACATACAAAAATGTTTAATCCGCATAGATGCAGCGGAAGGCATCCTACTTCAAAACTGCCGTTGACAACAAAAAGCACCTGCCTAAAGCACTCGGTCAAAAGCATAAACGAAGCTATGCCGATCAGCATAGCTCCGCGTGCTTTTTTATGCAGCTTTGAGTAAATTAAGGAAAGCATTACGGTTGCCACAACGGTAAATGCAAGCCAGCACAAATGATATTCGCCGAAATGCTCAAAACCGACATTTACGTGAATATTTGAGCTGTCTTTCCAAAAATACTCAGTTGTCATAATTATTCAGGTTTAGGATCTTGCGGGAAGATAAGGAAGAATAGTTCCGGCAAACTGTACTACGGGCATTGTCTGCAGCCAGATGTTTCCGGGGCCGGTAAGTACGGTGTTGAAGAATCCCTCTCCGCCGAACAGAACATTCATTCCGCCTTTGATGGTTTTAACCTCAATTTTAACGGATTCATCCATAGCCGCAAGATAACCGGTATCGACTACCATCTGCTGACCTGCTTTGAGGTTATACTGTACACAGTGACCGTCAATTTCGATAAATGCCTTTCCGGTGCCGGAGAGCTTCTGCATTAAGAAGCCTTCACCGCCAAGCAATCCAGAAGAAAACCGCTTGTTAAAGTGAACACTCAGGTTTACACCCTGCTCTGCAGCAAGGAAGGACGACTTCTGAGCGACTATTCCCTTTTCGGGAGTAATATCAACAGCAATAATAGAACCGGGGAAAGAGGACGCAAAGGCAATTAAACCATCGCCTCTTGCTGTGTAGAAATTCTGGAAAATAGACTCTTTGGTGAACATTCTGCCGAGAGCCTTTCCTAAACCTCCCGCAGATGTTTTCATCTCGATATTAGGTGTCATCCAGCTCATGGCACCTCTTTCGGTAATCATTGTTTCGCCGTCGCTTAAGTTGCAGACTACAACCGGCAACGGTTCGCCTTTAATTTCATATTTCATAAATAAACCTCCTTAATTTAGGTTAATTATATTTTATCACATTTATTAAAGCTTTTCAAGAAAAATCTTTTCAATCATCAGCGAACATATAATCCCGGTAAGCAGTCCGCTTATGCATCCGGCAATGACAAG
>JAFRVM010000215.1 GCA_017438505.1 Clostridia bacterium
GAAGTAAAGCGGACTGTGAAATGATAAAGAAAAAGCTGTCTGATTTTATTTCGGAAACGCTGAAAATGGAGCTGAGTGATGAAAAGACGCTGATTACACACAGCAATACATACGCCAGATTTCTGGGGTATGATGTTCGGGTCAGAAGAAGCAACAAATTAAAGAAAAACAAAGTCAGGGGAACCATGCGCACATTAAACGGTTCGGTTGAATTGAACATACCGCTTGATGAGAAAATCATGCGATTCCTTTTTGACAAGAAAATCATAGAGCAGAAAAACGGAAAAATTGAGTCTCGTGAAAGACGGGCAATGCTGCGCTGCACCGAATTTGAAATTGTGTCTACATACAATGCGGAACTGCGTGGGATTTGCAACTACTATTCCTTGGCGAGCAATTATTGTAAGCTTAATTATTTTGCATACCTTATGGAATACAGTTGTTTAAAAACCATTGCGGCAAAGCGTAAAACCACAGTCCGACAGTTATGGCAAAAGCTATTAAAAGACGGTCGAGGAAAGTGGTGTGTTCCGTATACAACAAAAGACGGCATAAAGCACTTGTATTTTGCCGATTACAGAAACTGTAAACGGGCAACACAATTTGAGGATACGATAAACAAATCGGCGGTAATCGCCTGTTACGGGCGGTCAACCTTTGAAAGCAGATTAGCGGCAAAGCAATGTGAATTGTGTGGTACAACCGAAGCCGAGCATTATGAAGTGCACCACATTAACAAAATCAGGAATTTATCCGGCAAGGAAATGTGGGAGCAAATCATGATTGCAAAAAGCAGAAAAACAATGGTTCTGTGCAGAGATTGTCACAACAAAATTCATCACCAGTGAGTTCAATCGAAAAGCAGTAATGGAAAGCCGTGTACATCGAAAGGTGTAAGCACGGTTTGGGGAGAGGACTGTGCAAACCTACCACGGAAACATGGCAAGGCGGCACTTTCCTACTCTACGACGTCAAGGTCGCGTCGGGCACCAACGCGGCGGAGCAGTACACACGGGCGACCTACAACGGCAACATGGCTGGCGTGGCCGTTCATTATTATGTGTGGGACAACGAGATCTGGCAGAACCTGCGCGAGGACGAGCGCGGCTGGCACGCGGCTGACGGCAGCACCCGCCGCAAATCCCAGCGCACAGACGGATCGACCATCGGCGGCAATCTTGATACCATTGCCATCGAGAGCATCGGCGACCGCAAGCTCAGCGAGGATACCACAGCCAAGCTCGCGGCGTGGCTGTGCAAAAAGCACGGACTCAATCCCAAGACGGATATCTACACCCACAAATACTTCTACCCGAAGAAGAACTGTCCCGCTTACATTCTGCCCCATTGGAACACGTTCCTGGCAACGGTGCAGAAATACTATAACGCGCTCACAGCCAAGCCCGCCGCGCCGAAAGCCGAAACAGGCAGAATGTACACGGTCAGGCACGGCGACACGCTCTGGCAGATTGCGCAGACGTATCTCGGCAAGGGCAGTCGCTACACGGAGATCGTCAAACTTAACGGACTGAAAAGCAATGTGTTGTATACCGGGCAGGTGCTGAAGATTCCGAAGAAGTAATCCCATAAGTTCATATACTCAGATTTCGAGCCTGTGCGCATCCTTTCAGAGTGTTCACAGGCTCTTTTTTATTCTATGCTATAAATAGAGATATGCTGTCGTGGTTGAACACTAATTAATAAGTGTTTTCTTCCCACCAGCATAGCCAGTAGTTTTTTGTCTCTAAAGAGCCAAAAGTGGTTTGCCCCAAAATGTAGGGCAAACCTACGGATGGTGCCTTTAGGTGTGGAAAGAATCCCCCGGTTCAACCGGGGGAAGAAAAAAAGCTTTAGCAAAAGAAAATCTCCAAGTATAATAGCAATGTGTTTGGCGACGCGTTACTAAAAATACAAGGAGGATTTTCAGAATGAAAAAAGAAAGAACAGAAATAAAACACACAGCACATTCGACGTATAGATGCCAATACCATATAGTATTTGCGCCGAAATACAGGAGAAAAGAAATATATGGAAAGATCAAAAAAGATATAGGAGAGATATTAAGGAAGCTGTGTGAGCAAAAGAAAGTGGAGATCATAGAAGCAGAAGCGTGCAAAGACCATATACATATGCTGGTATGTATACCGCCATATATAAGTGTATCACAGTTTATGGGATATCTCAAGGGAAAAAGCAGTCTGATGATATTCGACAGACACGCAAATTTGAAATACAAGTATGGATCGAGACATTTTTGGTGTCGAGGATACTATGTGGATACAGTAGGGCGCAACAAAAAGGTCATAGCGGAATACATAAAGAATCAATTGGAAGAAGATTGTGCAAATGATCAGATGACGCTCAAGGAATATGTAGACCCGTTTACGGGTGCCAAGAATAAGTAAGCAAAAATAAACAGCCGCACGAGAGCGGCTGCTTGAAAAAGTAATGCGTTGTCAAACATTCGATACCCCCGGCTGCAGGGGGTAAGCCTGTAATAGCCCCTTATAGGGGCAAAACAAACCACCGGTTCAACCGGTGGTTATGATTTCTTCATTTTTTAGTTTTCATTATTCATTAAAACAACAGGATTTTCAACTGAAAAATGAATACTGAAAAACTGTCAAATTAAAAATGTCGGGTGGGCTCCGCCCACACCCGATGATTATGTAATTATTCATTTGTACAGAAAATTGATTCTTTATTATTTTGCGTTATATGTCGGCTCATTAACTCCGGTTGCACTTTAGAGTAATGAGCACACCTGAAAACACCGGCGAAGCCTTGATTTTAACGGGCTCGCCGGTGTTTTTAGTATTGTTTTTTACAGCCCCTGTGATCCAACAGTCAAATGACAGTTGTTATACACCTAATTTTTTTATCAGAGCCTCCTGTAATATTCCGGAAAAATTGACGTGCTGACGCTCTGCTTCTTCATTGAGCCATGCCGGAATCGTCAGAGTTTTTCTGACAGCTCTACTGCCGTGCTTTTTATAATATGCAACGGAGTCAAACTCCACAACGCAGAGAAATTGCCCTGCGCCAAGCACGATGTCGGAAGGATCGGTCGCCGCAGGAATGTCGGATAGATCTTCAAGGAAAAGTCCGATTGCGTCCTGAGTATTCCGATACGCTTCATCAAAGCTGTCTCCTTCGGAGAAACAACCGTCAAGATCAGGGGCGACTGTTGAATAACCGGTATCTTCTTTGGTAAAAATCACAGGATAAATTCTATTCATTCTTAAAACCTCCTACTTTAACCTGGCTTGCTTTAGTATATTTTGTTCCGTTCCCTTCTTTAATTCCTTTGCATGGAACGGGACGATCACAATTTTTCCGGTTTGGGCGTGTACATATTTTCTGTGAGAACCGTTTGCGCTTACAAAAACAAATCCGTTGTTTTCCAAAATCTTTATTATTTCTCTGGGGGTCATTGGCATAATGTTCACTCCCTTTGATATTATTATAGTGCGTATAATGCGTATTGTCAACACATTTTAAGAAGAGTTGAGAAAAAATGAGAACGACTATACCGAATACGGATTGCCGGAGTACTGACAAATATAAAAATATTTGTAAAAGGTGTTGACAAATATAATAATATTTGTTATAATAATGTCGGGAGGGAAAGCTAAATGAAAAGTTATTCGTCAAGATAGGTTATACAAATGCTTTTAGCGGACGGTTGGTATGAGTGGCAAGCCGTGCAACAAGCCACAGGCAGTTTAAACATCCGACTAAGCCCGGCAGAGTTACGGTGAAACATCCTTGCAAAGATATTCCACGCAAA
>JAFRVM010000216.1 GCA_017438505.1 Clostridia bacterium
AGCGCGGACAAGCTTTACCATTCATTTTCAGATTGTCTGACCGATGTTTCAACGGATGATTTAGATGATTTCCCCGATTATTCCGCTCAGAGCACAAGAGGAAAGGTATTAACCGTCGGGTCGGACGGCAGTTTAGGCTGGCAGACGCCCGCAGGCGGCGGAGCGGCAATCGATGACACAGCGGGTGACGGTGACACAGATGTAACCTGGAGCGCGGACAAGTTATCCGGGTTGCAGGGCAAGCCCGCCGCCGTAGCAAAAAATCTCTCGGTTGCCGACTGGGCAAATAATACTCTAACTGTATCGGTTACGGGAGTTACCGCATCTTCGCTTGTGCAGGTTACACCCGCTCCCGACAGCATTTCGGCATGGACGCAGTGCGGTGTATACTGTCATTCTCAGACAAACGGCACGCTGACATTCAAGTGCGCCGACCAACCGGACGTGCTGCTTACGGCCAATATCGTTATTTGGGGGTAAGAAATATGATACAGAACATGATAGCTTCAAACAGCGGTCAGTCGGGTACAGGTGCGGTTATAACCCGTCTTGATGTAAGCCGCAACGGTGTATACGGCGCGCCTGACGGAGTGGACGGCTACAGTCCGGTTTACGTCAACGTGCCGACAGGCAGCATCCACATGGGTGCAGACGACGATGAGATTAAAATGCTGGTTTTTATTACCGAGGAAACAAGACAGCCTTGGGTCAACTACATTCAGTCGGTGGCAAACGACGTGACCGTGGACTGGGGGGACGGTACTACTCCCTCCACCGACAGCCGCACCGGTACGTCCCGAACCACCTGTGCCGGCGTCTCGCATACCTATGTTAGCTACGGATTAAAGGTAATTACTCTTACAAAACACAGCGGCACTCTTTCATTGTTGGAAAGCAACGGTTTTCTCTCTTTTGCAGGGGCATATTCAACTACAAACGGAAACGCATATCCGAACAACGGAAAATACAGAAACAGCCTGATTCAGGTTCATATAGGGTATAATTGCACTGTTTCAAGTTTGAGTTCCTGTCTTTCTCTTCAGGATATAAAACGCTGGTCGCCAATTTTGACCGACGGTATTGGATTTGCGCAAAACAATCTGCTTCGCGCAGAACTGATAGACGGGGATATATACTGCCCTTCGTTTACGAGCAATTCAAGAATCGAAACTGTAACCATCCCGTCCTCGATAACCACAATTCCCGTAAACTGTTTCAGAACCTGCAGCAATCTAAGGTATGTCGATTTTACTGCAATTGAGCTTGAAAACGGCGCGTTGCCCATTACGTTCGGGACGAACGTGTTTACAAGCACAAGCGCAAGTCTGGTTTTGATGTTCGCCACGGCGGAGATTGCGGCGGTCGCAAAAGAAACAACCAACCTTACGGAATATTCTTCTAAAATTCATTCGCTTGACGAGGAGGAGTAATAATGATAGTCACAGAGATTTATGCCTCTCAAACATCCGAAAAACAGCTTGTTATAACCCGCTCCACCGAAAATTTCAAGCTCTTGCAGAACGAGACTGGAAAGCTGTACGACAGCGGGGCGGTCGATGTTTTTGCGGGATATGACGAGGGCGGAACCCCTAAAGGCAAATTTACATATACTGAAACGGACATACCATCTGAAACGGAGGATGATTATGACCCTTACAGCGAGTAAATTAATTGAAATTGCCAAGGCCGAGGTCGGGTACAGGGAAAAAGCGTCCAACGCAAATCTCGACAGCCCAACAGCCAACGCCGGAAGCAAAAACTATACAAAATACGCCCGCGACCTTTTTGCGGCGGGCTACTACAACGGTAGCAAAAACGGCTACGCATGGTGTGATGTCTTTGTTGATTGGTGCTTTTATATGCTTTGCGGCAAAAATAAGGAAAAAGCCGAGGCTATGGAGTGCCAGACGGGAGTTCTCGGCGCGGGGACAGGCTACTCCATGGGCTACTACAAAAAAGCGGGACGGTTTGACTTAAATCCCAAAGTAGGCGACCAGATCTTTTTTAAGTATGATGGCGCAACCGGCGCGGCAAGTCACACCGGCATTGTAACCGAGGTTACGGCCTCGCAGGTAAAAACGGTTGAGGGCAACAGCCGCAACAGCGTTATTTCCAAAACTTATAAAAGAGGCGACCGCACCATAATAGGTTACGGTCACCCTTTATATGAAGAAAA
Source organism: Clostridia bacterium (assembly GCA_017438505.1). Classification (GTDB taxonomy): domain Bacteria; phylum Bacillota; class Clostridia; order Oscillospirales; family Acutalibacteraceae; genus RGIG2835. The sequence goes on from JAFRVM010000216.1 coordinate 2,177, forward strand.
TCACCCTGTTCTTCGCAGAGGGAGCACGGGCGTGGAAGTGGCCGAGCTTCAGACAAAGCTGATAGCTCTCGGCTTTGACTGCGGAAAGTGGGGCGCGGACGGAAAGTTCGGCCCCGCGACCCTTGCGGCGGTAAAAGCTTTTCAGAAGGCACACGGACTTGCCGTCGACGGCGTGGCAGGCCCTAAAACATGGAGCAAAATCGAAACGGAGCGAGGAGCTTGAATGATTTAAAAACCTTCGTTCTCGCATTTTCGGGCAGTGCCGGAGCGGTCATCGCCCAGTTTCTGGGAGGCTGGGACTGGGCTTTGCAGACCCTTATTATTTTTATAAGCGTCGATTTTATTCTCGGAGTTTTGCTGGCGGCAATATGGGGCAAAAGCTCAAAAAGTGAGAGCGGCTCTATTGAAAGCCGAGCCTGTCTTAAGGGTCTTTTCAGAAAGGGAGGCATACTGCTTACCGTACTTGTGGCGGCACAGCTTGACGCACTGGTCGGTACCGGGAGCTTTTGCCGCACGGCGGTTATAATCTACTTTATAGGCAACGAGGGAATATCCATAACTGAAAATTTAGGCATTATGGGCGTCCCCTTTCCAAAATGGCTGAAAAACAAGTTCGAGACACTAAAGGAAGATAACGGCAAAAAATAGGAGCGGAGCGGAGTTTTATAAGACTCCGCTCACTTCTTTTTAAAATGTAATTTTACATCTTGTTTTGCTAAAAGCTTTGTGGTAGAATAATAATGTATAGTTATGTTACGGAGGAAATGAAATGTCTTATAAAGAAGAATTTATTAAATTTATGATAGAATCCGACGTTCTGCGCTTCGGTCAGTTTACCCTGAAGAGCGGACGCAGTGCCCCCTATTTTGTTAATACCGGTCTCTACCGCACCGGCGAGCAGATTTCCCGCCTCGGCGGATTTTACGCAAGCTGCATAGCCGAAAATGTAAAAGGTGATATCGACGCCCTTTTTGGCCCTGCCTACAAGGGAATTCCCCTGTCGGTTGCCACGGCCATTGCTCTTTACAACAACCACGGCATAAACGTAAACTACTGCTTTGACCGCAAAGAGGAAAAGGACCATGGCGAGGGCGGAAAAATGGTCGGCTATCAGCTAAAGGACGGCGACCGCATAGTTATTACCGAGGACGTTGTGACCTCCGGCAAGGCCTTCCGCGAGGTACTGCCAAAACTCAAAGCCGCGGCAAATGTCGAGATTGCCGGTATGATAATCTCGGTTGACCGCATGGAAAAGGGCACCGGCGAGCGCTCCGCCGCTCAGGAGATAACCGCCGAATACGGTATTCCCGTTTATTCCATTGTCAATGTGCGCGAAATTATCGAGACAATGCACAATAAGGAAATAGGCGGCAGAGTTGTTATTGACGACGCCATGCGTGAGCAGATGGAAAACTATCTTGCTATGTACGGCTCAAAATAAACAGCCGTGCCCGAAAAACGGACAGCGGCTGCCTGACATTAAAAAATATTCTGTATATCGTCCATCATTCCGCCGATGGCCTTGAGTGCTTTGCGTCCCTTTTTTGCGACGGACTTTTTGTTGTTCATCATATAAGTGCCCGCCGCTCCCAGCGCCGCGCCTATTGCCATGGATGCTCCTACGCTTTTGATAGTGTTCATTGTTTTATTGGTCACCGAAAATACCCTCCAGTAAGTGTAAAGTATCCTGAGTACTGTGCTCAGCATTATATATCATTCCCCGCCTTTAAAAAATAAACCGTATTTTTTGCGGTTTTCGGTATTATTTTGGACTTTTTTGACCTTTTTAATACGTTAAAATCAAAAATTCAAGGAACGTGATACCAAAATGTCCACCCTTAATATTGATATGGTAGATCCGGAAATCCCGCAAAACACCGGCAACGTGGCGCGCACCTGCGCCGTTACAGGGGCAAGGCTCCACCTTGTAGAGCCGCTCGGCTTTACCATCGACGATAAAAAGCTTAAAAGGGCGGGGCTCGATTACTGGCACCTTCTGGATATTACATATTACTCCTCGCTTGACGACTTTTTTGATAAAAACAAAGGCGGCAGTTTTTACTACTTTACCACCAAAGCCCAAAACCGCTATACCGATATAAATTATCCCGATAATGCTTTTCTGCTCTTTGGCAAGGAGACAAAGGGTCTGCCCGAGGAGCTTTTGCGCGACAATCCCGACACCTGCGTACGTATTCCCATGATTGGCGACGCGCGCAGCCTGAATCTTGCAAACAGTATTGCCATCGGCGCCTACGAGGTACTGCGCCAGTGGGATTTTCCCAGTCTGCAGAACTCCGGTCAGCTTACAAAATATAAATGGTAGCAGGTGATTTTAATGTCTGAGGCATTTGAAAAACTTAAAAGCACCAAAAAAAAGAATATCGTTTTTATTGCGGCAAGCGCGCTTATTTTTCTTATTGCTGTGGGATTTTTTGTATGGAACACCATGTTTAATGTAAAATTGGGCACCCCCGATAAAAACAACGGCAACATCGTAAACGGAGGATTTGTCACCGAGGCCGGCGACAGCATCGTGCTGTGCGTTATGCCGTCAACCTTTACCTATTCCGAAGGCACAGCCCTGCCCGAGCAGGGTATTATAGTTATGGACAAGGACGGCTCAAACACCCGTCCTCTTACCCAGGAATACGGCACATATCTATCGTATGACGGCACATGGCTATATTACAGCAA
>JAFRVM010000022.1 GCA_017438505.1 Clostridia bacterium
GGGAAACCCTCAAATTACCGTGATCATTCGGCAAGCTCTACCTGGTCGAGCTCAAGCTCGATAAGCGTGTCTTTGCCAAAAAGTGCGGAAACCATGACCTTGACGGAATTATTCTCAAGGTCGATCTCCTGAACGACTCCCGAAAAGCCGTCAAACATATCGTCTATAATATTGACGGTGTCGCCTACATTATAAGATACTTCAACAACTCTCTTTTCGACTCCGAGCCTGATAACTTCTTCGTCGCTGAGGGGGATCGCTTTGTTTTCGGGACCGACAAATCCGGTAACACCTCTGGTGTTGCGGATGAGAAGCCATGTTTCATCGCTCATCTTGGGCATATTATCCCTGTCGGGAGTGACCGCGACCTTGACGAGCACATATCCGGGGAAGAGCTTACGCTCGATGTCTTTATCTTTTTCGGCATCGTGAACTATCTCTACCGGGATCTTGACTTCAAATATCTGATCCTGCATTTTTTGGTTTTCAACCAATTTTTCGATGTTTGTCTTTACGGAATTCTCATATCCGGAGTAGGTATGGACTACATACCATCTTGTCTCAACAGACATTTTCAGCCCTCCCGAATCAGCCTAAGAAAAAGCTCTTGAAAGCTATAACTGCGGCTGTGGTGGTCTCTGCGGACGCGGTGTTTTTGTTTGAGATACTCTCCGCGGCTTTCTCAAGGAGCGAGATAAGCGTGGAAAGGACCCAGTCTATACCGCCGATAACAACGGCGCAGACAACGACCGCTACGAGAACGACGAGGGTGGATTTGAGAACAGTCTTTCCGTCAGGCCAAACTATCTTTTTGACTTCGCCTTTTACGTCTTTGAAAAACTTTTTGATTGCCTTTCCGGCTCTCTGAAACCAGTTACCGTTGGGGTTAGCGGGCTTCTTATCCTTTTTCTTTTCAGCTTCGGCAACCTTTTTTTCAGCATCGGAAATCTGATTCTTAGCCATAGGTGTACCTCCTGCTTACTTTGACTCTCTGTGGAGAGTGTGCTTTTTGCAGAATCTGCAGTACTTATTCATTTCAAGCCTGTCAGGGGTATTCTGCTTGTTTTTCATAGTGTTGTAGTTACGCTGTTTGCATTCGGTGCAAGCAAGTGTGATCTTGACTCTTTTACCGTTAGCAGCCATGTGCGGCACCTCCGTTTTAGGAATATTTGAGCTTGCTTATCAGCCTATCAGGGAGCCGTAGCAGCTCAGGCCTCCCTCTGCATTTCAGGGCACAAAAACAAAACCCTTGCGCAGAGGTAGAAGTATATTATCATAAACTCCCGCCAATGTCAAGGATTTTTTGTTATTCATTTGAGATGCAAAAAATGCGGTCCTTCCCGTATTCCGATACGGAATTATTTCTTTTGATGCACGATCATATTACAGAATGATGAGCGCCAGCAAGCCCATTGCGAATGTGCCGCCCAAAACCGCGAGCAGCAGGGTCATAAGAGCGCCGATATTGAGGAATATCATCGTGCCTGTAGCGACCTTTATGGGCATCGTATTCTCTGCCTCGGAATTATTCTGCCAGCGGTATTGAACTCGGTCGCCGTCAACATAAAAAGCATCGAGCGGCAGATTTTCGGGGGATTCGGCCCTCTTGAATCCGCATTCGGCAAACGCTGCGGCAAACGCCTGCGCCATTTCGGGGCTTTTGAGGATTATCGTGCCCTCCTGCCTGAGCTCGGTCGCGGGCTCCTGCACTCTGAGATGCCCTCTTTTGAAGCCGGTGCTCCACCATGTATCTTCAAGCGGAGTTTCAAAGCTCTTGCCGTAATGACCGTCACCGACCGCGTCATGATACATGGTCGTCTGTATTTTGAGCCAATCCTCACGGGCGGCGCAATCGTATTTGGTGGTATATGAATCTTCCTCGCCGGTGTGCGCCTTGGTGTAAACGCCGACCTCTGAGCCGTAAAACATCAGGCCGTACTGCCCTTTCCAGAACTGTACGAGCCAATCCTTGCCCTCATAAGTGAAATGGACTCTTGCATAGTCATATTCAAGCAAAACATAGGGCGCAACAAGATCGTAAACTCTCGTGTAGCCGAACTGCTTTTGCCAGGAATTCGGGCTGTCGCAGTAGTAATAATCCTGCGAGCTGTTATATTTGTATCCGAGTATCGCGTTATTCTCAAGGAATTTGTGGGCGGGGTCGTCAAGCTGAGCTTCGCTCCGCGCCGCAAACGCATAAACGCAGGGCAGGAAAGCAAAGGCGAGGATAGCGGCAAGCGCCGCGGCGACCGCTTTTTTTGAAAAACGTTTCATACATTCACTCCGTAATTCATTATAACAAATTTATATTACCTTATTTTCCTTTCCGGATTCAATATGTGTTTTCGGGCATTTGTCTGAAAAAAGCCGAAATACAAGGCAAAAATAAAAAGCCGCTTGCGCGACTTTTTCTGGAGCGGATGACGAGGCTCGAACTCGCTACCTCCACCTTGGCAAGGTGGCGCTCTACCAGATGAGCTACATCCGCAATTGCAAGTGAGATTATAACAGAGAGAATTTGAATTGTCAAGTTATTTTTCTTCAAATCGGAAAATTGCCTTTCAAAAGCATGATCCTCAAAAGGAAAGCGGCCCCGCCGCATGGCAGAGCCGCCTGAAA
>JAFRVM010000217.1 GCA_017438505.1 Clostridia bacterium
GGAAATCAAGCCAGGGTGTTCCGCCCATATTGCAGTAGGCGTTAATAATATCTGCGGGGAAGGCGTCGGGGATATCTCTCATCTGTCCTATCATCTGAGCGGGAACCGAGGGAGCCTGCACGATAAAGAACTGACTTCCGTTTGTGTTGGGGCCGCTGTTCGCCATGGAGAGAGCTCCGCGCAGATTGTGAAGCTCGGGGGTAAACTCATCGGCAAAAGGTCTTCCCCATACGCTCTGACCGCCCATTCCGGTACCGGTGGGATCGCCGCCCTGAATCATAAAATCCTTAATAACTCTGTGGAAAATCAGACCGTTATAGTAGCCGTTTTTCGCGTGCTCGATAAAATTTGCCACAGCGTGCGCTGCGTGCTCGGGGAAAAGCTTTATTGTAATATCCCCCTTGTTTGTGTGCATAACGGCAAGGGTGTCCCCCGCTTTTACTGCTTCAAGCTGAATGCTCATTGCCCGTCGTCCTCCTCTTTGTTTTCATTCTCTTTATTCTCGTTGAATTTTCCTATAAGCTCATCCGACCATACATCAGACGAATATTCGGGATTTTCCTCCTGCTCACGCAGTTCCTCGTTGCGCGATTCGCGCGCGATGCGTACACGGGAGGCAAAGTCTCTTTTTTTCTGCTCATTGTAAATCATAAAGCAGAAAAATGCCGCCGAAAGCAGTGATATAAGCCATCCGGCAAAAAATACCACCAAAACCGAAACTACCGCGCCGGTTATTCCGAAAATATGGGGTTTCTGTTTTAAATAAAAACTGTACGCAAGCGGAACGCAAGCAAAAATAATCCCTAAAACTATGTTTAGTATAAAGTACAGTTTATCGCCCATAAAGGTCTCCCCCTTATTTAAAGTACTTAACGCCCGATTCAAAGATTTTCTGATCCTTTTCACCCGGAACATTCTTGTAAAGGTTGTCGCCTTTACGTTCAGAGTGTCCCATCTTGCCGAGGATTCGTCCGTCGGGAGAGGTGATTCCCTCGATTGCCCAGTAGGAACCGTTGGGATTCCATACCACAGCGGAAGAGGGATTACCTGCGGGATCAACATACTGTGTGGCTATCTGACCGTTTGCGACAAGCCTTTCGAGGGTCTCGTTATCGGCGATAAATCTTCCCTCACCGTGGGAAACAGGGACGGCGAAAACATCGCCCGCATCGCAAGCTGTAAACCAGGGGGACTTTACACTTGTAACACGGGTATATACCATACGCGAGACGTGTCTGCCCAGAGTGTTAAAGGTAAGAGTGGGGTCGTTTTCGCAAATATCGGTGATTTTTCCGTAAGGAACAAGTCCGAGCTTGATAAGTGCCTGGAATCCGTTGCATATGCCGAGCATAAGACCGTCGCGCTGCTCGAGTAGACGTGTAACAGCTTCTGCAATTTTAGGATTGCGGAAGGTTGTTGCAATGAATTTGCCTGAACCGTCGGGTTCATCGCCGCCGGAAAATCCTCCGGGAAGCATAATTATCTGAGAATTGTTTATTTCATCGGTCAGTTTTGCTATTGTTTCTTCAATTGCCGAAGATGTAAGGTTGCGCACAACAACAATATTCGCCTGCGCGCCTGCCTTTTCAAAGGCTCTTGCGGTGTCGACCTCGCAGTTTGTGCCGGGGAATACAGGAATAAGCACTCTGGGGCTTGCCGTTTTGATTGCGGGAGCAAGCCTGCTTTTTTCGGTGTAAAGCGAAGTATCTTTAACCTCGGGCTCCATATCGGTATAGGACGGGAAAACAGATTCCAGCTTGCCCTCCCACGCGTCGATAAGGCGGTCGATATCAACCCTTGTGCCCTCGGCGGTAAACCAGTTGTTGTTTGTAACAGTTCCGAGAGTAATAGCTCCTAAAGATTCGGGGATAACACTTGTATCCTTAACCTCGGATACAATTGAGCCGGAAAGGGGAGCAAACAGCAGTTCGCTGTCCGATATATCGAAATCAAATCCGAGCTTGTTGCCAAAGCACATACGGCATACGGCCGCGGCGCTTCCGCCCTCTTTTACCACAGAAGCGGCTTTGATTTTGCCGGATTCGGAAAGCTTTAACAGCTCGCTGTAAAGTGCTTTGAGCTTATCCCAATCGGGAAGCTGAGTATCTGTATTTTCGGGGACAGGCAAAAGCACCAGCTTATCCCCCGCGTCACTAGCGCAGGCGGAAACCGTCTTTTTAGCACCTGTCATAGAGAGTGCGAAGGAAACGAGAGTGGGAGGAACGTCCATATCGTTAAACGAGCCGCTCATAGAATCCTTGCCTCCGATGGAGGGTACTCCCATTTCAAGCTGAGCTGTAAGCGCTCCGAGCAGAGCGGCCGCAGGCTTGCCCCAGCGTTCGCTCTTATCGTAAAGGCGCTCAAAGTATTCCTGGAAGGTAAGACGTGCCTTTGAGGTATCGGCGCCGACAGCGGCCAGCTTGGAGAGAGACTCAACAACCGCGTATGCCGCGCTGTGGAAGGGGCTCTGACGGGAATGACCGGGAATATAGCCGTAGCTCATTGCGGTGGCGGTATCGGTCTGACCCTCGAGCACGGGAACTTTTGCTACCATCGCCTCTTCGGGGGTAAGCTGATATTTGCCGGCAAAGGGCATAAGAACGGTTGCCGCGCCGATGGACGCGTCAAAGCGCTCGCAAAGACCCTTCTGAGAGCAGACCTCAAGACGTGCAAGGTTGCTCACCAGCGCCTCGCAGCACTCAAGACCCGCAAGATTTTCGGGTACTTTGTGGCGGTAGTCCTCATCGGCAGGAGCTTTTATAAGTACATCGGCAGTCTGGGTGACGCCGTTGGTATTTAAAAACTCGCGGGAAAGGTCAACTATGGTGTCGCCGTTCCAGTTCATAACAAGACGGGGGCTCTCGGTAACAACGGCTACGGTGTAGGCTTCAAGATTTTCCTCGTCGGCAGCGGCGATAAATTTATCGGCGTCGCCCTTGTCAAGCACAAC
>JAFRVM010000218.1 GCA_017438505.1 Clostridia bacterium
AAGGAAGCAGGAAGGTTTGATTTTGACGATGTAGCCGACGGAATCTGCAAAAAACTCATCGTGCGCCATCCCCATGTTTTCGGCGATGTTAAGGTTAATAATTCCGACGATGTGCTTGTAAACTGGGACGAAATTAAAAAACAGACCAAAAGTCAAAAGACTCAGACCGACGCCATTAAAAGCGTTTCGCCCGCTTTGCCGGCTTTGATGCGCAGTGCAAAGGTTCAGAAAAAAGCCGCAAAGGTCGGCTTTGACTGGGATAACGTGCAAGGCGCAATCGAAAAGCTTGAAGAGGAGATAGCCGAGCTTAAAAAGGCTGTCGCTTCGGGTGATGTTCAAAATCAGGCGGAAGAGCTCGGAGACGTTCTTTTTTCGGCGGTCAATGTTTCAAGATTTTTAGACGTCGAGCCGGAAGAGGCTCTTACACGATCGACCGAAAAGTTTATATCGCGTTTTGAAGTGGTGGAAAAACTTGCCTGTGAGCGCGGTATAGACATGAAAGAAAGCACACTCGAAGAACTAGACGCTCTTTGGGACGAAGCAAAGAAAATGTTGTAATTTACGGAAATTTATCCGTATTAATAAAATTTGGAGGTTTATCTTTATGAACAAGACAGAATTAATTGCAAGCGTAGCAAATAAGACAGGAATGTCCAAGAAGGACGCCGAAAAGGCAGTTGCGGCCGTTGTTGATTCCATCATCGATGCAGTTGCTGCAAACGATAAGGTTCAGCTCGTTGGCTTTGGTACTTTCGAAGTTCGTGAGCGCGCTGAGAGAAAGGGTCGTAACCCCAGAACAAAAGAAGAAATCACAATCGCAGCTACAAAGCTTCCTGTTTTCAAGGCAGGTCAGGCATTCAAGGCCGCTGTTTCCAAATAACTTTATTTTGACGAAAAAACCGACTGCCTTTTGCAAGTCGGTTTTTGTCATTTTTAAGGAGTTTTTATATGCGTCTTGATAAATATTTAAAAGTTTCAAGAATCATAAAGCGCAGAACCGTTGCAAACGAAGCCTGCGACGCAGGCCGAGTTGCTGTTAACGGCAAGCCCGCCAGAGCCTCTTATGAGGTCAAGGTGGGGGATATAATCGAAATAACTCTCGGAGCCAAATGTACTAAATTCAAGGTTGAGGCGGTAAACGAATACGCTACAAAGGACGGAGCTTCGCAGCTTTACAGCGTTATAGAGTAAAATTTGTTTCGGTTTTATTTTTCGGATTTTTTTCATATAATACCACGGTGGTTTATATGAGAAAGATCCGTATTTTTTTATTTAATACCGCGGTGCTCACTGTCGCTTCGCTGCTAATGCGGCTGTGCGTGATTGGATTTAAAGCTTATATTTAAAATAAAATAGGACAGAGCGCCGTAGGTCTTTTGCAGCTTATCGGTAATGTCTATATGGTTGGCATAACTGTTGCTTCAGCCGGGGTAAGACTGGCGACAACAAGGCTTGTTGTAAGCGAAAACTGTAAAAACGGGGGAAATGTCGGAACGGTAGTAAAGGTTTGTATACTTTACAGCCTTGTTTTAAGTGCAATAAGCTCGGTGCTGCTGTTCGCATTTTCAAGGGTAATAAGCAATGTGTTGATTGAAAACGGCAAAATTGCATTGGCTTTTAAAATTCTTGCGATAGGTATCCCGTTTGAAGCAGTAACAGCGGTGCTCTGCGGTTATTTTTCCGCTGTGCGCAGGGTGCTGGGAATGTCGGTCGTAACCTTTTTGGAGCTTGCGGCAAAAATTGCGGCGACAGTTTTTTTACTTTCGAAAATTAACACATCGGACTCATTTTCCGCCTGCAATGCCGCCGCGGCGGGAATATGTTTTTCCGAAATCTGTTCGTTTGTCCTTCTCATGTTTTTATATTTGATTAATATCAAAGATTCCGGCTCGATAATAAACAAAAGACAGACATTCAAATCTGTTTCATCGGTAGCGCTGCCCGATGGCCTGAGCTCGATTGTTAGGAATCTGCTTATTTCGTTTGAGCACTTTTTGATACCCTACGGACTGAAAAAATCCGGTAAAAATACTGCAGCCGCTCTTGCCTGTTACGGAGTGGTGACAGCTATGGCTCTGCCGGTGGTTACATTTTCGTCTGTAATAATTTCTTCTGCGGCAGGGCTGATAATCACCGAGGTAGCTGATTTTTTAGCTATAAAAAACAAACGCGGGGTTGATTTGCTGGCCGCCAGGAGCATTAGGCTGACCATGATTTTTACAATTTACTGCAGCGGCTCGCTCTTTTACTTTGCCGATGAACTTTGCAGAGCTGTATTTTCTTCTTCCGACGCGGTCGTTTATGTAAAAATGCTTGCGCCTATTGTTCCGGTAATGTATCTGGATACGGTTGTAGACGCCTTTTTAAAGGGGGCGGGGCTGCAGCTTGCATCTATGAAAATCAATATTGCCGATGCTTTTTTAAGTATATTGCTTGTTTATTTTTTGGTACCAAAACTTGGAATTAGCGGATATATCGTTTGTATTTTTATTACGGAGTTGTTCAATTTTGCACTCAGCGCCGCAAAACTGTCAACCGTTTTAAATGTCAGGCTGAATATCTTTACATTTATATTAAAACCGCTTTTCTGTACATTGGGGGCGGTATGTGCCGCACGTCTGATTATGTATTTTTGCGGCAATCGTTTGAGTTTGAGCCTGGTATTATTATTTGAAATTATCTTAAGTATGATTGTATATTTTGCAAGTCTGCGATTTATGGGTTGTGTAAGCGAAAATGATATTAAATGGGTAAAGGGGCTTTTTGGAAAAAAGATACGAAAAAGAAATAGGGCAAAACAGTAACAAAAAAATAAAGAAATCAAAATGAAAAAAAGTCCAAAAAACTATAAAAAAAGCTTGATTTTCTGGTAATTTTATATTATAGTAAATATATAACATTCTGGTTTTTAAAATGTTATTTTTAGTGACTCAATATTTTATTACAGAGGAGAGTGTTTTTTTGAAGGGTAATATTGGATGGATTTTAGGAGCGGTTTTTTCTGCAATAGGCTTAGGCTGTTATATTACGGCACAAAGAGAAATATCTTCTCATCCCTTTTTTACATGGCGCCCGCCATATACGGATTTTGAAGCTAAATATTTATTAATCAGATCGGTAGGAATCTCTCTTCTGATTCTTGGTGTTGCATTTTTAGTTTTAAAAATAATTCAGGTAAGCTATTTGAATAAGCATACGCAGGATGTTAACCCCCTAGTTACAAAAGGCGGAGCAGTAATGTGTAAAAATTGCGGTCTGCCTCTTTCAGCCAATGCTGTGAGTTGTCCTCGATGCGGCAGTGCTGTCAACGGAACATCATTCATGCCAAATAGTTCGTACATTCCCAACAACACAGGCAACCAGGGCGTTCCCAATAACCAGAGCGTTCCCAATAATCAGAGTGTTCCCAATAATCAGGGTGTTCCCAATAACCAGGGTGCTCCCATAAACCGTACGGTTTCCGCTTCCTTCTGCAGCAAGTGCGGAAATCCGATCAATACAAATGATATGTTTTGTCCCAAATGCGGACAAAAAGTTAATCAATAAACGGAGGTACATAATATGAGCAGAACAACTATAGAAATACCGATGAAAACCAATAATGTTGATGAAGTACTCAATATTATTGCCATGAAAATGGGATCTGCCGGCTATAAGCAAAAAATTGTTGACGGTGAAACAGTATGGGCAAAAGGTGACGGCGTTATACTTAAAATGCAGTGTGTAGGAGCTGTGTTTACCGGAAAATCAGTGGTTATTCAAGGCTGGATGAAGGATGCCGTTACAGGCGAATCCAGCTTGGACGGTTTTGTTGCAATGCTCCCAAAGAAAAAGATGAAAAAGCAGATTGACGATATTTGCAATCAGATTATTTCAAGAAATCTTTAATGAGGAAATAACACCTAAAATCCTTACAATCCGATAGACAAAGGGCGAAGATACAATAAAAGTATCTTCGCCCTTATTTTGTGTATTTCTTTAAATTACAGCTCGCAGTCACTCGGTAAAACAACCCACTAACGGGATTTTATGAAGTCAGAATAATCTATTCTGCAAAAAGATTAATAACCGTCTGGTCGCTTACGGCTGATTCACCGCCAAAGATATAAGCGTAACGTGGATTTTTACTTCTTAAATATTCATTAATTCCGTCTGCCTTAAACTGCGGATGAACAAGTATAACCGGAATGGATTTTTTTGCGGCAAAGGCGCCGCCGGCAAGGGCGTCGGGGAAGGAGGCTCCGGTGGCAAAGGCGACCGAATCACCTTCAAACACATCGTCGTAAGCCTCTACGATGGCAAGTGCGGTGTTGTATCGGCTTGTTCCGAAAAGTCTCTCGTTATAAATTCCCATCTCGCCGAGCTGCTGCTCGCAAAGCTCACCTACGGCAAGCGTTCCGCCCAGAATAACGCTTCGGTTAACATTGTAGTTTTGCAGATACTCAAGTGTTGGCGCATCAAGGTGACCGTCGGCATAGGCAAAAAGAATGGGGGAAGAGGATATTGCCGCAACCGAGCTGACCGCCAGAGCGTCAGGGTAATTGTAGCCGTATGTGATAAAGGTATTTTCAGGGTATTCTCCGGTAATCTCATACAGCTTTTCGGCAATTTTCACCGCGGTTTCCATACGGCTAGTGCCATATACTCTGGAAACATTGAAGCCCTGAGCGGCTAACTGTTGTTCTATATTCTCATTAACAGCAGCCGAACCGCCGAGAATGATTACATCTTGCGCGCCAAGTTCCTGCGCTGTATTTATGATTGATTCCTCGACCGTATCTCTGTTTGCCGTCAGCAGAATAGGTGCGTCAAGAGCATAGGAGAGAGGTCCGCCCGCAAGGGCGTCGGCAAAGTTATAGCCGTTTGAAATAATAACCGTATCGGCGCGCTGCCATCCGTTTTTACAGATTGTAACAGCGGTATCCACGCGGCTTGCTCCGCCGAGTCTGACAAGTTCTGTATCAATTATCACCGGCTGGCCGATACTGATTTTAGAATTGTGAACAGACGCGCTTGCGGTAATGTTTTCGCCATTTTTGGTGCAGATTTTCTGCTCGCTTATTGCAACAGTAGTTGATGTTCCAAGCTGTGCTTCCGAAGAAACTGCAAAGCGCAGGGTACATAGTGCAGTGTCGCTTGTCATACCTGTCAGCTCTTTTTCGGTAATAAGGCAGTGGATGCGGTTGTTTTCCACCTTGAACAGCCCGTCAAGGTTATCGCCTATACACTGCGCCGAAACAGGGGTGAGTACCTGTGGGTCAAAACAGGCGTAAATTTCCGTTCCGCTGATATTTTTACCGTTGAGCAGATTGAGATTTTTCAAAAAAACTGTTACTTCAACCTGCTCACCGGGAAGGGTTTGTACGTCCCCGGCGTAAACCTGCGGCTTTATACCTGCGCAGAATGCGGTAAAACCGATTGCCGCGCACAAAATCAAAAGAATGGCGGATACCCCAGATAATTTTATATTTTCTTTTCATCTGTCCACTTCCCCCTAGCTCTGTTTTGAGCTTTTTTCAATGGCGGTAAGGCCGGTGCGAACCAGCTCGCGTATTCCGTAGGGCTTGAGCAGTGAGAGCAGTACTCCTGTACGCCTTCTTGTGTCGGTAAATTCCAGCGACATACAGTTTGAGCCAACATCAACTATTCTCGCGCCCATCAGCTCTGCCACCTTCATTATATCAGGTCTCTGCTGATTTGTACAAGATACTTTTATCAAAGTCAGCTCGCGCTCTATATATGTTCCCTCGGGAAGCACCCGTACCTTTATTACCGGGATAACCTTGTTTAGCTGTTTTTCAATCTGCTCGAGGGTGTAGTCGTCGCCGTCAACAACGATTGTCATACGGGAGATTCCGGCGTCCTCGGTTTCGCCCACCGAGAGAGATTCGATGTTGAATCCGCGTCTTGAGAAAAGTCCGGCGACCTTTGAAAGAACACCGAAATGGTTTTCGACCAAAACTGAAAGAGTGTATTTCATGGCTTTATTCCTCCGGTACCGATGCAAGATCGGGAGAAACGTGACAGTTAAGCAGACAAACTCCCTTTTGGACGAGGAATTTGTCTATTATATCGTCTGCGTCGCCGTCATTGTGCAAATCGAATGAAGCAATTCCGTATGCCTTGGCTATAAGTGAAATATCGGGGATCTCTCCGAGCTCGATGGCACAGCGGTGACCGCCAAATGAGCTGTCCTGAAGCTCGCGTATCATACCGAGACGGGTATTTGATAAAATGACAATCTTTATTTCCGCGCCGCTGCCTACTGCCGAGGCGAGCTCGCCAATCTGCATCTGAAAAGCTCCGTCGCCGCAAATTGATATTACCTGTCGTTTGGGTTTTGCCAGCTTTGCGCCTATCGCGGCAGGGATAGAATAGCCCATTGTACCCATGCCGCCGGAGGTTAAAAATCTCCCGTTTTTGACCGAAAAGCTGTTGGCTGTCCAAATCTGATTTTGTCCGACATCGGCAACTATTATGGCTTTTTCATCGCATTTTTCGCACAGCCTGCGGATAAATGAACAGGGCTCGACTGTTCCGGGCTGTCTTTTTAATGTAATGGGGGATGGCTTTACACATAACTTTGCCCATTCACTATGGTTTTTGCCGGTGTATTTTTCGTTAAGTGAGGTAAGAACGCTCTTTATATCGCCGACAATGGGAATATCGGCGCGCATATTTTTGCCTATCTCGGCAGGGTCTACGTCAATATGAATCACCTTTGCCGTGGTATTGGTCTGATGGCTTTTTGCAAGTGTGCGGTCTCCGATTCTCGCGCCGCATATTATAAGCAGGTCTGCGTCTTTTACCGCCTTGTTTGCGGCAGCTCTGCCGTGAGAGCCCAGCATTCCGAGATAAAGCGGGTGGTCATAGGGAACAGCGCCAACTCCCATAAGGGTGCTTACGGCGGGAATGGAATGCTTTTCCATGAGCTTTAAAAGCTCTTTGCCAGCACCTGCCGAAATGACTCCGCCGCCGACGCAGATAAGAGGAGCTTTTGCGCTGTCAAGCGCTCCGACTGCACGGCTAATCTGATTTGTATGCCCCAAAATCCTGGGCTTATAGCCGGGAATATCAGCCTTTTCGGGATATTTAAATTCCTGCTCAAATTCTTCCTGCTGAACATCGACCGGAATATCTATCAGAACGGGGCCGGGACGGCCGGTGGAAGCTATTTTAAATGCCTCCTTAAAAATCCGGGGTAAATCGTTTGCCGATTTTACAAGGTAGGAATATTTGGTAAAAGGCTCGGTAGCTCCTGTGATATCGGCCTCCTGAAAGACATCTCTGCCCAGCATATCGCTGCGTACCTGTCCGGTAATTGCGATAAGGGGGATAGAGTCCATATATGCGGTGGCAATGGCGGTAATTAGGTTAGTCGCACCCGGTCCGGAGGTTACCGCACACACACCTACGCTGCCCGATACGCGTGAATATCCGCTTGCCGCGTGACCCGCAGCAGCTTCGTGCCGCACCAGAACGTGCTTAATATTACTGCCAAAGTACAAGGCGTCGTAAAAAGGGGCAATTGTAGCGCCGGGATAACCGAATACCCGCGTTACATTTTCCTGCTCAAGGCATTTAATAATTACCTCTGCACCTGTCATTTTATCATTATCCTTCCTGGTCGTCGTTTTTATAGGCGCGGCTGGCAGCCTCTCTGCCTAAATCGACAAGGTCTTTGTCCTCGCTGCCCTGCGTTTCGTCGGCGGGCAGAGTTCCGCACACCTCAAAAACCTTTCCGCTTGTCCACAGACGGGGCTGAATTCTGATTGTATATCCTCTTGCCGGGGCTACAGCCCACTCGTAAAATTTTGCCCGCGGCAGTCCGAATGCCGACATGATAGCCATTATTGTCCCGCCGTGTGCCACGATTACGGCACTTTGAGTACCTGTTTTAAAAAGACCCTCTACAACGCTTTCAAAAGCCGCAAGCGTACGGTTTGTAAATGCCGCGGCGCTTTCACCCTCGGGAGGGGTATAGGAGGGGTCGTTCATCCACTGTAAAAATTCAGGGTCGTCGGACAGTTCCTGCGCCGTACGCTCTTCAAACCTGCCGAAGTTGCACTCACGAAAATCGGGGATAACCAGCGGAACCGCTCCGGGATATATAATCTCAAGGGTTTGCAGGCATCTTGTAAGCGGACTGCAAAAATAGACGTCGGCGGTGGGGTAGGTGCAGGTCTGCACAAGGTCACCAAGCAGAGCGACGCCTGTTTCCGAAAGGGGCAAATCCGTTCTTCCTATATATTTTCCGTCGGCGTTTCCCTGAGTCAGGCCGTGACGGATAAGATGAATTGTATAAGTTTTCATAAATCCTCCAAATTTCTGATTGCAAAATGTTTCCCTTTATGATATTATATAATTCCATTCGGTTAGATTCAACATATATTTGCGATTTTTTAAGGGGGATTTTCCATGAGCGAAAGCTTTCCTCGTCTATTAAAGATGCTCAGAAAAGAACAGAAGTTAAGTCAGCGTGAGGCCGCCGAGCTGCTCGGTGTTTCTCAGGCGCTTCTTTCGCACTACGAAAAGGGAATACGAGAGTGCAAGCTTGACTTTGTGGTTAAGGTTGCCGATTTTTACGGCGTATCGTGCGATTATCTTCTGGGCAGGTCTCCCGAAAAGAACGGAGCCAATATCACCGTGGAGGATATCCCCGATCCCGAGACAATAAGGGATAAGACCTTGAAAACCTCGATTCTTACCACCCTCAATAAAAAGCTGCTCTCAAATTCAATAAATATTTTATACGATTTTCTCGCAAAGTGCAACAATAAACATCTAACAAGCGAGGTTTCGGCATATTTATCGGTGGCCTTTTACAAGATGTTCCGCGCGGTTTATTCCAGCAACCCCAAAAATCCGGGCGAAATTTTCGCAGTTCCCGATAAACTTGAGCAGGGACTGACTTCTTCCGCCATGAGCATAGCCGAATCCAATGTAAAAATGCTCGCATCCGGACAGTCATACGGCACTCTTGAGGGACTTGAGAATACCGAAATTCTCGACGAATCGTCCGAGAGCATCGCAAAAGAATATCCCCTATATTCCGCCTCTCTCTCCAACGTTATAAAAACCGCCGAGCAGAGAATGGGCTTTTCGGGGAAATAATTTAATAAATAAAATGTGGCGGTACGGTTCTTAGGACTGTACCGTCTGTTTATTTGTCTGATATTTTAACATATATATTGTGATTTGTTATACAATGTGATATAATCTTTATGATTTTTTCTTTAAAACCGGAGTGAAAAATATGAGTAAATTTTCCAACATCAGAACGGAATATGAGGAACTGGTTTCTTTTTTAAAAAAAGAAATCGGAAAGGATTTTTCCGAAGAAAGCTTTACTCTGTATTACACCGCTGCAATTATGAAAATATGGGGCAGCAATGTGCTCTATTCACCTGATTACCATACGCTGCTTTTGGACGCAATTGGTTTGAGTTATACAACTGAACAGATTGTAACAGCTATGGGCTGCTGCGGCGATGATGAACGTATACTTGCCGTACCTTCGTTTTTTGAAGAACTTATAGTTAAGGACAATACCAATTACACTTTGCTGTCCTCGGAATTTATTGAAAAATTCAACAATCTGCTTGTTGCTTCAGCCATGATTAACGGAGATTTTACTCTTGTCGAGGCAAAAGCGCTTTCCTCTATTATCTCCGGGTTACATAAGCGCGCGGAATATGTGGGTGTAAAGATGAATGCCTTGCCGGATAACAATTTGAAAATTACCGAGAGAAAAGAGGACAGCTATCTTCAGAATAACAGATTGATTGAGGAAGAGGCAAAGAGAGAAAAGAATAAAAGTAAAGATGAGTCAGCTTCAAACGATTCCGGTCGCATTACCATACCGGTTGTTCTTAAATTTAATGTTTCCTCTGATGACAGCACAGGCAACCCTTCACACGAAACCAATACCCAAAATGCGGATGGGGATCATTCTGCTTCAAATAAAATGTCTGATGAAAACGAGTCTTTTGAAAGTCTGCTTGCAAAGCTGGATAACCTTGTAGGTCTGGATGACGTCAAGCGTGATGTTCACAGCCTGATGAATTTTATCAAGGTAATAAGAATACGTCAGCAGCGCGGAATGCAGGTGCCGACTATTTCATATCATCTGGTTTTTACGGGAAATCCCGGAACCGGAAAAACGACCGTGGCAAGACTTGTGGCAAGGCTTTATTACCATATGGGTATTTTGCCGCAGGGCCAGCTTGTTGAGACCGACCGCAGCGCGCTTGTCGCGGGATATCTCGGCCAGACGGCTATCAAAACTCAAAAGGTTATATCTGAGGCTATGGGAGGAGTTTTGTTTATTGATGAGGCCTACTCTCTTGCCGGAGGAAGAGAGGATATATACGGAAAAGAGGCTATAGAAACAATTCTTAAAGCGATGGAGGATCACCGCGATGAGCTCGTTGTAATTGTTGCGGGATACACCGAACTTATGCACAATTTCATAGAATCCAACCCGGGACTTTCCTCCCGTTTCAGCAAGTATTTTGAATTCCCCGATTATACCGGAGATGAAATGATCGCTATTTTTGAACGCTTTTGTGCACAAAACGGATATTCCGTCGCTGACGATACCGTAGAATTGCTCAGAAACATATTTAACAGGATGTATGAAAACAGGGATGAACATTTCGGTAACGCAAGAACTGTACGAAACATTTTTGAAAAGTCGATAAACGCTCAGGCGGACAGAATTGCCGCGCTTTCACATCTTTCCGATTCCGATCTGGAGCTCATCAGCACAGAAGATATAATTAAGGCGGTAGGAGGCGATTTGCATTGAGAAAACAGAGCTTTTTTTCATGGCTCGGCCGCGAGGTTGTGTCCTGCCGTATGGCTCTTATCGGCCTCTATGAACAGAGGGATAAGCTGCTTTATGTTGAAGCTCCGCCGTTGCGCAGAAAGTATATGGCGCTTATTGGCGTGCACGAGGAAAAAGTTCTGGAGGCGGAGCTGGAGGTTTCTATGCTGCGGCGCAAGGTTGAGCTTATTCAAATTGCTGTAAACCGGCGCGAGCCCATTGATCTTGCCGCTATTGATAAAATCATTGAAGCCGAGAAAGCGGAAAAGATTAACGCTCTGGAGTCGGAGGATCTTACTTTAAATGAGATTCCGCAGCTATCAGAACAGGAACAGCGCACCCTTCAAAGGCAATACCGCGAGATTACGTCGCGTTTCCATCCGGAAATCAACACCCATATTACGGACACGCAGAAAGAACTCTATGAAAAAGCGCAGATTGCCTATAAAAATCAGGATGTCGAACAGATGAAGCTGATATATGATATGCTCTTTCACCCGGTTGATTTATCGGAGGAAGAGGTTAAATTCGAAAGAATAGAAAAAGAAAAAATAGATGAAACGTCTTTGGAAGAAGAGTTTTTTCACGATTATGCAGCAGAGCTTTCAACTGACTATAAGCTTGCAAAGCGCCTTTATGAGTTTTTTCTTCCTCTTGAGGAAGAGGCTGTAATACGCAGTTCCATTGAAGAATACAAAGCGCAGAAGGAGGATGCCGAACGCGAGATAATCAAAATTAAAGCCGGATTTCCCTTCAATGCTGCCGATACTCTGAAAGATGAAAACAAAACGGAGGAGTACCTTGCCGAACTTCGTGTTCGTGCAAGGCGC
This sequence comes from Clostridia bacterium, assembly GCA_017438505.1. Taxonomy (GTDB): domain Bacteria; phylum Bacillota; class Clostridia; order Oscillospirales; family Acutalibacteraceae; genus RGIG2835. Next base: position 11,659 of record JAFRVM010000218.1, read on the forward strand.
TGCGAGGAAGAAAAATCAGAGCTTGAAAATAAGATTCAAATGTTGATAGGGGAAAGAACCAATGGCTGAACATCAGATACTGAAAAAGGAACAGATCATTCGATCCGGCTTTTTTGACCGCGACGCCTTCAGTCAAAAGGGGAGAATGATTCTTGTGCTCAAAACTGCGATAGCCGGTCTCTTTTATCATGTTGACGACAACAGCGATGAGGGCAAGCAGTTGCTTGAAAGGCTCACTCCGGGCACCGAACTGCACCTTTTTCGCGATACCGATAATGAGCATGATAAGTGGGCGGTATCTGTTTATACATCGGATAACCGCGAGCTGGGATATATCACCCGTTTTAAAAATGAGACCATTGCCCGTCTTATGGATTACGGAAAGGTCTTTCACGCTTATGTAGATGAACAGCCGGAGCCGCCTCAAAATGAAAACGAAGCCCGCCGCACAAGAACTCCCACAGAGGATTTCAAGCTTCCGTTTTCGATTTATATGGAGGAGTGACGGGTGAAATCTTTCTGTTTTATCAGAAATATGGCATGCATTGTTATCCTGAAAATATTATAAAAAATATAAAATTTTTCTTGCATTCTTGCAAATCAAATGATATAATATCTTAGCAATTCGCACGTCGGGCGTGTCCACGGGTGTTCCTTTTAACGGGAATT
>JAFRVM010000219.1 GCA_017438505.1 Clostridia bacterium
CCCTGTTCATAGTTTACGCTTCGCCCGAGGCCATGGAAAAGCTCGGCGCAATCTGCATTGACGCCGTCGCCCGCTCTTCCGAGAAGGAAATTCTGATGAACACTAACGCGAAATATAAAATCCTCGACGTAGGCAATATGGCTATCGAGAGCACCGATGAATTTTCGGGCGAGACCTCGACCCTCTACCGCGCTTATGTAAAGGTTGAGCTGCTTGCCGACTGAAACAAAATGAAATAATCAAAGCAGAGCCGGCTCCGTTTTATAATGCGGAGCCGGTTTTTTGCGGGTAAATTTTCAAAGCTTTAAAAATATTGAAAAATAAAAAAATATATGGTAGAATAACTTGATAGGCAAAATAGTTTTTACGAGGTGGTATTTTTTGGCAATTTCTCGCGACAAGATAAGAAACTTTTGCATAATAGCTCATATCGACCACGGCAAATCCACCCTTGCCGACCGCATACTCGAGCAGACCGATTCGGTACAGCTTCGGGATATGCAGGATCAGCTTCTTGACGATATGGAGCTTGAGCGTGAGCGCGGAATAACCATAAAGGCGCACGCCGTCACCCTTAGCTACAAGGCGGATAACGGCGAGAGCTACATTTTCAATTTAATAGACACTCCGGGTCACGTTGACTTTAACTATGAGGTTTCACGCTCCCTTGCCGCATGCGAGGGCGCGGTGCTTGTGGTGGACGCTTCGCAGGGAATTGAGGCTCAGACCCTTGCCAACACTTACCTTGCCGTGGACGCGGGACTTGAGATCGTGCCCGTTGTAAACAAAATCGACCTGCCCTCGGCCGACCCGCAGAAGGTCAAGCACGAAATAGAGGATATCATAGGCATTCCCGCGCAGGATTCACCCGAGATTTCGGCAAAAAACGGCATCAACATCCACGCCGTGCTCGAGCGTATTGTCGGCGACGTTCCCCCTCCAGCCGGTGACGACAACGCACCGCTTCAGGCGCTTGTTTTTGACAGTTACTACGACTCCTACAAGGGGGTAATAGTTTATGTGCGTGTAAAAAACGGCAGGGTTAAGCCCGGCAGCACGATAAAAATGATGAGCAGCGGCGAAACCTACAACGTTGTCGAATGCGGACATATGCTGGCGACCTCGCTTAGTCCCGCCGCCGAGCTGTGCGCAGGTGAGGTAGGATATATCGCGGCTTCCATTAAGACAATTTCGGAAGCCACCGTGGGCGATACCGTCACCGACGCAGACAATCCCGCCGCCGAGCCGCTGCCCGGCTACCGCAAGGTAAACCCCATGGTTTTCTGCGGCATTTACCCCGTGGACGGCGCAAAATATCCTGACCTTAAGGACGCTCTGGAAAAACTGCGCCTTAACGACGCGGCCCTCTCCTTTGAGCCGGAAACATCAATTGCTCTGGGCTTTGGCTTTCGGTGCGGATTTTTAGGTCTTTTGCACCTTGAAATCATACTCGAGCGCCTTGAGCGCGAGTTTAACTTTGACCTTATAACCACCGCTCCCAGCGTAATTTACCGCATAACAAAGACCGACGGAACGGTGCTGTATATAGACAACCCGACAAACTATCCCGACCCCGCCGTTATTCAGATGGCTGAAGAGCCCATTGCCGACGCGCATATCTACTCCCCCGCCGAATATGTCGGCAATATCATGGAACTCTGTCAGGAGCGCCGCGGCGTGTTTAAAAATATGGATTATCTCGACACCGACAGGGTGGATATCCACTACGAGCTGCCCCTTAACGAGATAATTTACGACTTTTTCGACAGTCTAAAGTCACGCACAAGGGGCTACGCCTCCTTTGACTACGAGCTCAAGGGCTACCAGAAATCCGAGCTGGTTAAGCTCGACATGCTGCTTAACGGCGATATGGTGGACGCGCTCAGCTTTATTGTCCACGCCGACAAGGCATATTCGCGCGGACGCAAGATGGCGGAAAAATTAAAGGAAAATATCCCCCGTCAGCTCTTTGAAGTACCCGTTCAGGCGGCTATCGGAGGAAAAATAATCGCCCGCGAGACCATTAAAGCCATGCGCAAGGACGTGATTGCCAAGTGCTACGGCGGCGATATAACCCGTAAAAAGAAGCTGCTGGAAAAGCAGAAGGAGGGCAAAAAGCGTATGCGCCAGCTCGGAAGCATCGAGGTTCCCCAGGAGGCGTTTATGGCTGTGCTCAAGCTGGACGAATAACCGCCTAAAGGTCGTCTGCGTCCTGCTCGGGAACCTCGCCGTTATAGGGCTTACCCGTGTAACTGCCGAGTACATCGGAGGGAATATCTGCCTTTCCTCCCTTTTCGGCGGCCGTGTTGATTACCTTTATGACGTATTTGGGTTTTTCCGATTTTCTTTTTTCTGTATTTTTCATCTGTTTTTCTCCTTTCCCCGCTATTTTTTACGAAAAAAAGAGGGTTTATACACTTTTTGTTAATATCCGTGTGATAAAATAATAAATCCGAACCCGCAAAAAAGCGGATAAGGGGTGCTTTTTATCAGAGAACTTGAATTTACCGTGGGCGAGCAGTGCGACGGCATGAAGGCACAGACCTTTCTGCGCAGTGTGTGCCATCTTTCGTATAAGCTTGTGGTTCGCCTTAAAAGGGTGGAAAACGGAATAACCGAAAACGGACGGCATATCCGCACCATTGACCGCCTTACGGCGGGCAGCGTTGTCAGAGTGCGTCTGCCCGAGGACGATATTTCGGTCGAGCCCTACGATATGCCCCTTGACATAGTTTTTGAGGACGAGGATATTCTTGTTATCGATAAGCCTGCCGGCATGGCGGTGCACCCTTCGCCCGGTCACGATACCGCCACCCTTGCAAACGCCGTGAGCGCCTACTTTTTAAGGCAGGGCAAAACCCTCGGTTTTCGTCCGATATACAGATTGGATAAGGACACCTCGGGACTTATTTTGATTGCAAAAAACACCTTTTGCGCCTCGCGCCTCGGTAAAAACGTGCAAAAAAGATACTACGCCGTGGCGCAGGGCGAGATAAAAGAGACGGGCACGCTCGATTTGCCCATTATAATCGCCCCCGGGCACTCCATTCAGCGGTCGGTAGGCGAGGGCGGAATTTCGGCCGTCACCCACTATGTTCCTCTTTGCGTGCATGAGGGCAATACCCTTCTTGAAATAGAGCTTGAAACGGGCAGAACTCATCAGATACGGGTGCATTTTTCCCATATAGGTCACCCGCTTGCCGGCGACGATATGTACGGCGGCAAAAGAGATATAATAAACCGACAGGCTCTGCACTGCGGAAAACTGTGGTTTACCCACCCTGTCACCGGAGAGGAAATGAAGTTTAACTGCCCCCTGCCGGAGGACATTAAAAAAATTACGGGAGGTTACGAGATTTGAAAAGATTAACCGCGCTGCTGCTTGCCGCCGCACTTGTATTCTGCCTTTGCGGATGCGGCGGAAGTCACAGAGTACGCTTTTTATTAAAACCCGAGGCCGAAATAGGCGCCGAGAATCTGGAAACAAGCGGAGCGGCTTATCAAAAAACTGTGCTCCCGATACTTTTCTCCGATTTTTCCGAGTACACCTGCGTGCGCGTGGGCGAGAATATCCAGGTCGACTGCCAAAGCACCGTTTCCTCTCAGCAGCAGCTTGACGAATATCTCGCAAAAAACTTCAGGTGCTGCTGGCTTGAGGCCTTCTCGCAGGATGAGCTGCCGGTTTTCAGCAGCTCCAACATAGTTTCGGCGCAGTTTGAGACCGATGAAAACGGCGTCGAGCAGCTTGTTCTGACGCTTGACGCCAGGGGCACGGCCATGTTTGAACGCGCAACCATAAACCACAACAAGGAAAAACTGCTGATTAATCTCGACGGTCTTACATTCGGCGAGTGCCGCATGGATAAATGGGTCAAGGACGGCAAGGTGCGCTTTTCTCCCGACGCGGCCATGACCACCCCGCAGGAAAAACAGCAGACCATAGATAAAATTATGAGCGCCGCGGGGCTTAGCTGCAGATTTACGGTGCTTTACGGCAGCCTTTTATAAATTTTCGGTGATTTTTTATGAAGATATTTAAAAGAAGCGTTTTGGCTTTGCTCGCCCTGAGTCTTATTTTTACCTGCGGGTGCAGAACATCCGGCAAAAGGGTTTTGCGGGTGGGCACCAGCGCCGACACTCCCCCTTTTACATACTATAATAATTACGGCATACCCACCGGCTTTGATATAAAGCTGATGAACGCCCTTACAAAAGATATGGACTACTACAAGGTGGAGTTTGTAACCATGAGGTTCGAGGAGCTTATCGAGGCTCTTGAGATGGGCAAGGTGGACTGCGTGATATCCGCCATGACGGTAAACGAGGAGCGCAAAAAATTCGTATCCTTTTCCGATGTTTACTACACCTCCACCCAGACCGTTCTGGCCCGAGCCGACGGCAAGGTGAAAAAGCTTGAGTCGGCGGACGAAATGAAGAGGCTGGACGTCGGCGTAGTGGAGGATTCCATGGCAGATAAATTTGTCACCGCAACCGTCACAAAGGGCAAGGTGGTGCGCAGAAACTCCCCCTATCTCGCCGTAAACGAGGTCATAACCGGCCGATGCGATCTTGCTGTGCTGGAGACGGTTTCGGCCGGCTACTATCTTGAAAATTACAGCACATATCTTGTGCAGGTCGAAGGCGAGGTTTTTGACAAAAAGCCCTTTGCCATCGCCGTAAAAAAGGACAATGACGAGCTTTTGCAAAAGTTTAACGATGCTCTCGCGGCCTATAAAGCAAGCGGAGAGCTGCAGACCCTTGTGGAAGAAAATCTGATCAAATAAAATCAAAGACAGGTGATTTGTTTTGCGCAGAACCGTTTATATCATACTTGCCGCCGTATTTGTTTTCTCGCTGTGCGGCTGTCTGCCAAAGGGGAAAATCTCCGGGCCGGCCGAGATCCCCTCGGTTTACGAGGAGCTGGGCGAGAAAAACGGCTTTACCTACGCCTATAAAATACACTATGACGGCGACTACACTAAACTTACCGAAGAACAGCAGAATAAACTTGTTGAGACCGAGCTTTTAGAGATTTCCCCGTATAAGACCTCCACCGTTTACAAGTGCAAGGGCGTGCGCAAATACTTTTTTGCCGACGACTGCGGAAAATGCGGCAGCTGTATTTATTTTTACACCTCCGCCGAAAAAGACGTCTACACCCTTTACTCATATAATATAGAGACGGGACTTTTCCAGACCCTTGTGGAATCCCCCGCAAGTCAGATGGTTATTCCCGAGGGCGATTATGAATTCGGCTGGATAGCAAAGGAGGCAACCATTTACGCGGTTGACCTTGACAAGGGCACAATTGACGAGGATAAAACCTATAACCTTGAAAACTCCGAGCTGCTCTTTTACAGCGGCGGTCAGGAATTTGACCGCAAGCTCACCCGCCTTTATCCCGGAGAGTCGGACACATTGATATGTCTTAACGTGGAATATTACACCAAGGAGAACCCCGACGTCCCCGCAAACTGCTATACATATCTTTTTGAAGTGACCACCGAAACCTTTATTGGACCGTTTGAAAATATGCTTATGAACTGACCTTTTGTTAAAAATGTCAATTTATGTCACCCAAAATGATTAAACATGCACAAACAATGTAATAATCTTGTAACAGAGATTTATTATTTGTAACTTGAAATATCCGGAAGGTTATGGTATTCTATAATTGCAGAAAGACGCGGAAATTTTTTACCCGTCAAAAAAAGTTTGGAGGTATGCAAATCATGAAAAAAGCGATAGCAATCATTTTACTCGTTTTAGTATTACTCGGAGCTGCGTTTGTTGTAGCTAACAAGCTGGATCTGTTCTCGGGTACAAAGGCGACCACCTACGTTTATGACGACGAAGAGGAACAGATGGAAAAACTCGGCAAGTTAAAGGGTAAAATTACAGACGCCGTAGTAGGCGAAGCTAAAGAAAATGCTGAGCTGATTGTCTGCGAAAGAGAAGTTTCCGTTAAGCAGACATGGGATAAATCCTGGGGCGACTGGGGTATTTTCTCCAAGACAAAGACCATGATTATTCACGGTACAGGCATCTATACAGTTGACCTGAGCAAACTTTCCGCCAACGATATCACCGTTGACGAGGAAAAACTCACCGTTACTATCGACGTTCCCGATGCTAAGCTCAAAACCGTAGACATCGACCTTCCCGCCACAGAGTTTGAAGATA
>JAFRVM010000220.1 GCA_017438505.1 Clostridia bacterium
TCTGATCTTCGCTCTGCGGTTTTCCTCTTCCGGGCTCCTGTTTCTTCTGCTGCTCATATTTAATACCTCCAAAGTGATGCTTCTATTTTACACCACTTTGGAGGTTTACACAATTCTTGGGATGGTCTCACGCAAGCCGGGCACTGGTGGCGTACATAGAACTCTATTACAATTCACAAAGGCTTCATTCCGGTATCAATTATTTGGTTCCTAATGATCTTTTCACTCTTCTTTGTGTCCACTAATCTTGACAAGTTTCATACATGCCCTTGCGGGCAAATAAAGGCTACTCTTCCTGCGGCATTACAGCCACACCGTATTTTTCGCTGACTAAATCAATCCATTCTTCCTCTTCATCGTAGGTTTTTACTTCTTTTTCTGCCAGGGCGAAGAATTTTGCCGCCCGCTCACGGTTTTCTCCGATTATTTCAAGCGTTCCGTGAAAAACCGAACGGACTTTTTTTACCTGTACGGACGGGTCGTTATAAAAATAAAAATCCTCATCTCCGTTAATGTACTTTGCATAGTCGATTCTATGGAATCTGCCATGCGCATTGCTTCCGCCGCCGCACTGAAATTCAATGCGTCCGATAGTGCCTAAAAAACTGAGCTGTTTATTTTTACCGAGCGAGATAATCTCATCATCCAAAACCTCGGGCAGACCGTATTTTCCGAAACGGCAGCCTTCGGCTCTCGCATCCGATAAAAACCTCGCTCTTGTGTCATCGTCCTTAAGATACAGGTAAATCTTTCCGGGCAGAGAATTTCTCAGGTTTTCAAGTGTTCTTTCGTTTTTCATTTTCAATTTCCTCCGATAATAAAATAAAATTTATCAGAGTTTATAAGAAAAAAATCCCATCGTTACCGACAGGATTTTAGAAAATACCCATATAATCCTATCGGTTCAAGCATTAGCACCTTACCAACGCGGCAGGTTGCTGTGCGGTCAACGAGCTTGTCTCTTACGCACTCTTGATAGTGATTTTAATTTAGCATAAAATTTTGGGTTTGTCAACAGAAAGTTTTTCGCGTCATCTTTAGGTAATATAACACAAAACAATCTTGCAATTACCGCAAATTTATGTTAAACTTAATCCATCCTAAAAACAAAGGAGTGCGAAAAAATGAAAACAAAATCCACAGGCAAAAAGATACTTATCGCCGTGCTGGCGGTTTTGCTGGCATTTATACTTATCGTGGGAGCGTATGTCGCATACGTTTTTATCGACTACCGCCGCATACCGGACAATCAGCCTATTGAAATCGAGGGCAGCAACACCGCCGTTATTCCCGCCGAAAAGGAGCTTACCGCCATTTGCTACAACATAGGCTACGGCAGCTATCCGCCCGACTACACCTTCTTTATGGACGGCGGCAAGGAATCGGTCGCCCGCAGCGAGGATAGCGTGAAAACCCTTGTGGACAGCGCCGCCAAGCTTGCCGCAGGCTACAAGCCCGATATCGCCTTCTTCCAGGAGGTAGATACCGACTCCACAAGAAGTCTGCATATCGACGAGTATTCCATAATCAAAAAGCAATTTAAGAATTATTCGAGCGTTTACGCCCTCAACTACGACTCGCCCTTCCTGTTTTATCCCTTCACAAAGCCTATCGGCAAGTCGGTTTCGGGCATCGCCACCTTTGCAAAATACAAAATGGAAGGCAGCGTGCGCTACTCCCTGCCTATTGACAACGGTTTTAAAAAGCTTATCGACCTAGACCGCTGCTTTACTGTCACACGTCTGCCGGTTTCAAACGGAAAGACCCTCTACCTTTACAACGTGCATCTTTCGGCATACGGAGTTACCAGCGACCTTTTTGACCGTCAGCTTGCAAAGCTATACACCGATATGGAGAAAATAGTTGCCGGCGGCGACTATATCATATGCGCGGGCGACTACAACCACGATTTTACCGGCGACTCGCTCACTCCCCCCGCAGCCGACAGCGAACGCCTTGAGTGGCAGCAGCCCTTCCCCGAGGATACTCTGCCAAAGGGAATGCGTCTTTGCAAGGATCTGGACAATGATCCTCTCGTGCTTTCCAACCGTACTCTTGATGTGCCTGCGGGCAACAAGGACAGCGTTTACACCATTCTTGACGGCTTTATTGTTTCGGACAACGTCGAGTGCGTCACGGTCAGCGTGGTGGACAATAAGTTCGAGTTCAGCGACCACAACCCCGTTTTATTAAAATTTATACTCAAATAATCAGATCGCCCTTTGCCGCAGGTAAAATCTGTGCGCAAAGGGCGATTTTTTTGTTGTTTTTTTTAATAAATTTTGCAAAAAATACTGGCATAGCTGTGATTTTTATGATATAATAAGTCAGATTAAATAATGTATAAAGGGGTAATTTTTCTTATGATTGAAAACAGCGAAAATAAAGCCCTTTCGTTAAGGTACGACCTGTCGGAGCAGGAGGTCGCCGAGGCCCTGAAAACAATACGTTTTTTTAAGACCGACAAACGCAAAATTATATATACCGCAATATTTACGCTGTGTGCTTTAGTTAACGGATTTTTCTATTTTGACAGTCAGCGCTCAAACGGTATGCTGCTTTTTTTGGCGGTTTTGTGCCTTGTTTTTATCGCGGTAATCTGGCTTACCCCGGCTTATTTCATCAGGCAAATCTCTGCCCGAAACGCCGGTGCGGACGTTACGGCGTCTTTTGACGAAAAAGCCGTAACGCTGACCGACAGCCGCGGTGAAAAAAACTTTGTTTACAGCGACTGCGAACTTTCCGAAACCGACAACCTGTTTGTTCTGACCGACAGCGCAAAGGATATTTTTGTTCTCCCCAAGCGTTTATGCGACTCGGATCAGGCACAGCGCATACGCGATTATTTTGCGTAAAAGACACCTTACCGGAGGTCAGGTCACAAATGAATTCAAACAGCGTGGATATCCCCTTTGTCTGCCGACTTGCCGATATGTACCGGCTCAACGCATTGAGCCGAAAGTATGCGGTAAAGCGCCGGCTGGGATTTAAAATACTGATATGCTGTCTGCTTGTCGCCAGCTCTGCGGTCAGCTTTTACAATTACTGGCTGCGCCGCGCGGTTTTCCACGAGGTTATCGCCGACACGGTGGGACAGCTTTTTATAGCGATATTTTTTATTGCATTTCCCGTTTTTTACATGGTTATGACCTATACCGTGCGTCACAACCGCACGCGCCGCAGATATTACCGCAACAAGCACCGCGGCGACACCCGCATGCTGCACGCGGACGAAAGCGGGGTTTGCATTTGCAGCTCCTCCCGCGCTGCGGCCTATAAATGGGTGGACGTTCAGCGTATAGTCGAATGCGGGGACGGCTTTGTGTTTGTGTGCGGAATAGAATATCACTTTCTGCCCTCACGTTTTCTTGATAAAGACAACCTGCGCACCCTGCGCGGACTTATACGCGAGCATGCCGGCGACAGGGTTATATTTGTCTCCCTTGTGGAGCTGCCCGACGCTCCCGAAGCATGCGAAAAATTCGCTATGCTCCCCTTAAAGGGCGACAGCGTTTATACGGCTCATGTGCCGGATTTGTGCTTCAAGGATTATTTTAAGGCGCACTACTCCATTATCTGGCGCATGTCATCCGAGCCCGCTCTTTTTCTTTTATTTATCCTCTTTTTCCTCCTGCTTGTCATAATTTTCTCTTCAAGCGGAGCCTTTTGGGGATTTCTGTTCTTTCTGCTTGCCGCGGCCTTTGTATACGCGGTAATTCGAACTCTTGTCCACATCTATATATCCACCTGCTACGAGTTCGACGTGCCCGGCAGGGAGCCCCGCACGGTGACCTTTTACCGCGACGCTCTGTATATTGAATCTGATTCTCTGCGTGCCGTAATGGATTACGACTCGGTCACCTTTCTGCATGAAAAAAGCGACAGCGTTACTATCGCCGGTGACGAGGCATCGGTTATGATTTGCGACGAGGACACCGATTCCTTTGAACAGATAAAGGAACTGCTTAAATTAAAAACCTCTGTACGGTAATTTTTTGTATGTTTATTCTTAGTTAGGGTGTATTATTTATGAGTGAAATTGCTTTTGAAAACCAGACGGTAATCAACGTGGATATCGAAAGGGAGATGAAAAAATCCTTTTTGGATTACTCCATGTCGGTTATCGTTTCCCGTGCTCTTCCCGATGTGCGCGACGGCCTCAAGCCGGTTCACAGGCGTATCCTTTATACCATGTACGAAAACGCTCTGTGGCCCGATAAGGCTTACCGCAAGTGCGCCGACACGGTAGGTACCGTTCTCGGTAGATTCCACCCCCACGGCGACGCGTCGGTTTACGACGCCATGGTACGTCTGGCGCAGGACTTTTCCATGCGCTATATGCTTGTTGACGGTCACGGAAACTTCGGTTCGATAGACGGCGACCCCCCTGCCGCCTACCGTTATACCGAGTCGAGAATGAGCAAGATAGCCACCGAAATGCTCACCGATATCGAAAAGGATACGGTTGATTTTGCTCCTAACTACGACGATCGCTTAAAAGAGCCCACCGTTCTGCCCTCGCGTTTTCCCAACCTGCTTGTAAACGGCACAATGGGCATAGCCGTAGGTATGGCTACAAGTATTCCTCCCCACAATCTGGGTGAGGTTATCGATGCTCTCTGCTGTCTTATAGATAACCCCGAAGCAGGCCTTAACGAGCTTATGGAGTACGTTCAGGGTCCCGATTTTCCCACCGGCGGCATAATTATGGGCCGCAGCGGAATACGCGCCGCCTATGCCACCGGCAGAGGTAAAATAACCGTTCGCGCCCGCACCGAGATTGAGGAAACAAAAAACGGCAGATTCAAGATAATTGTTTCCGAGCTGCCCTTCCAGGTAAACAAGGCAAGACTAATAGAATCCATCGCCGATTTGGTGAAGGAAAAGCGCCTTGAGGGCATCTCCAATATAGAGGATCACTCCGACCGCAACGGTATGCACATCGTTATTGACGTAAAGAGAGACGCCTCACCGCAGGTTGTTCTCAACAATCTTTTCGCCTCCACGCAGCTCCAGACCACCTTCGGAGCAATTCTGCTCGCAATAGTTAACGGCGAGCCCAAAATTCTCACCTTAAAATCCATGCTGGAGGAATATTTAAAGTTCCAGCTTGAGGTTATATACCGCCGCACGGTATTTGATTTGAAAAAAGCTGAAGAGCGCGCCCACATTCTGGAGGGTCTTGTAAAAGCTCTCGACTTTATCGACGAGGTCATCGCAATTTTGCGCGCGGCAAAATCCATTGCCGAAGGCAAGGCAAACCTTATGGAGCGCTTTGATTTTGACGACGCTCAGGCAACCGCTATCGTACAGATGAGACTCGGTCAGCTTACCGGTCTGGAACGTGAAAAAATAGAGGACGAACTTGGTCAGCTTGAATTAAAAATCGCCGATTACAAGGACATTCTCTCGAGCGAAGAGCGCAGAAGGATCATTGTGCGCGAAGAATCTCTGGCAATCAAGGATAAATTTGCCGACGAGCGCCGCACCGAGATAGAAATGGTAAGCGGCGAGGTCGATATCGAAGATCTTATTGCCGACGAGCCCTGCGTTGTAACACTTACAAACTTCGGCTACGTCAAGCGCCAGAAGCTGGATGTTTACCAGACCCAGCACAGGGGCGGCAGAGGAATTTCCGGCATGAGCCGCCGCGAAGAGGACGTTGCGCAGGAGATGTTTGTGGGCACCGCGCACGACCACGTACTTTTCTTCAGTAATCTCGGCAGGGTGTATCACCTGCGCTGTTATCAGATCCCCGACAGCGCCCGCACGGGCAAGGGCGTAAATATCGTCAACCTGCTGCCAATCGCTCAGGAGGAAAAGATAACCGCAATGATACGTGTTTCCAAGGAGGCAGGCGAAAATCTCTGTCTTGCCATGGTTACCCGCCGCGGATATATCAAGCGCACGGCGTTTGATTCCTTTAAGACCACCCGAAAGGGCGGACTTATCGCCATAGACCTTGAAGAGGGCGACGAGCTTGCGTGGGTCAAGCTTACCGACGGCTCGCAGCAGCTTGTAATAGCTACCAAGAAGGGCATGGCTATACGCTTTGACGAAAACGACGTAAGACTTATGGGCAGAACCGCAAGGGGCGTACATGCTATACGCCTTGACGAGGGCGACAGCGTTGTAGGTATGAGCGTTTTGCGGCAGGGCGCGAATATTCTTACCATTACCGAAACCGGTTTCGGCAGACTTTCCGTTCCCGAGGATTATCGTCTGCAGAGCAGAGCCGGCAAGGGTATAAAGAACTATCGTACCAATCTTTACGGCGACGTTGCGGCGATAAAGGTTGTAGACGAGGACGACGATATAA
>JAFRVM010000221.1 GCA_017438505.1 Clostridia bacterium
CCGCAAAATCTCCCTTACTCCGTTTACAATCAGTATAATGTTTTCACTGTTAGACGGATTGTAGTAGAGTGAGTCGTTATATTCTATCACTCTGCGCTGATTTTTTATCTGCAAAGCCTGATACGCAGGGTTGTCTGCCGAAAGATTTTTCGGTGTGCTGCCCCTTGACTGCACGCGCAGCGGATTTATCCAGGCGTGAATTTTAATCCCGTTTTTATGACAGACCTCCACCGCGTAACCCAGGGGGTCGAAGCCGCCGTCGGGAGCTTTTCCCTGTGTTCCCGAGACAACGTGCGACCACGGATAATAATCGGAATCATACAGAGCGTCACCGAACGGGCGAACATGAAAAAACACCGTATTGAGATTTGCCGCCTTTATTTTTTTTACCATTATATCGATGTCAGAAGCGGTGACCCCGTACAGCGTGAGATATGGAACCCACACCGCCCGCATCTCCTCGTCTATGGAGGGAACAGGTGTGTCGGGAACTGTCTGGGTCTGCTCGATCTGCGCCAGCGCCGGCAGGATATCCTCCCCGAAGGCGTAGCCCTCGCCCGTCAGAGCCGAATCAAAAACACACGGAAACTCACAGGGGTAGTCGGCGGTATCGGGTTTATCCTTTGAAAAAAAATCAAAAGAGAGCTCCCCTGCGCCCGAAACATAGGGTATGCAGGAGCAGAAAATCACAGCCAGAGAAAGTAAAATACAAATAATTCCTTTTTTCATTTTTTACACCCTTTCAATTAAAAAAACCTTGACAAAAAACTTCAAAAATGTAATATTTTATATGTAATCTATATTTTAGGAGGAAAAAAATATGCCCCCGTTTTTTTGGATGATCATTGCCGCATATCTTGTAATAATCAGCCTTGTCGCGGTCTACATCACCGTTGCCGATAAGAAAAAGGCTAAAAAAGGCCAGTGGAGAATCAAGGAATCCACACTTCTGCTTGTCTCCGCCCTCGGCGGCTCGGTGGCCATGTATATCACAATGAAAAAGATCCGCCACAAAACCCAGCACAGCAAATTTATGATCGGTATTCCCGCGATTATGGTCGCTCAGGCAGCGCTGATTATTGCCCTTATCGTGCTTCTTTAGGATATTATGCAATGCCGCGCCCAAATATGCCCACTGTCGTGGGGGACATGTGTTGCATCACGCAACCTTTGAGTACAGCAGTACACTGTAATCGTACAGAGAAAAAGGGACAGCATCGTGTGCTGTCCCTTTTGGCTTGTGCGGGGAGCCCCGGGCAAAGCCCGGTTTTGATGCTTTGGCATTGCAAAACTTTTGGCGGGCCAAATGGCTCCCTTGTGTAAAGGGAGGCTTATTTTATCACATCTGAATAAACCAAAACGGACAGCTTTCGCTGTCCGTTTTTCTCTGTAAGATTATAATTAATTGCTGTCGCAAAAAGTGCCGTGATGCAACACATGCCCGCGGGGGCTCCCCGCGCTGTCCGTTTTTCTCTGTAAGATAACAATGTAATATAGCCTTCAAAAGTACCGTGATGCAACACATCAAAATGAGCGCTGCTCATTTGCGCCAGACCATTTTATCGACTATGCCGGTGTAGGACTGGATTATTTTTACAACCTTGGTGGATACATTTTCGTCGGTGTAGTCGGGAACGGGAATGCCGTGCCAGCCGTCCTCATTAAGCGAGACAGCCGTTTCTACCGCCTGGAGCAGCGATTTTTCATCAATGCCGGCGAGCACAAAGCAGGCCTTGTCGAGCGCTTCGGGACGCTCGGTGCTTGTGCGTATGCATACGGCCGGGAATGGATTGCCCACCGAGGTGAAAAAGCTGGATTCCTCGGGCAGCGTTCCCGAATCGGAAACCACCGCAAAGGCGTTCATTTGCAGGCAGTTGTAATCGTTAAAGCCGAAAGGCTCATGCTTTTTAACCCTCGGATCAAGCTTAAAGCCGCTCTGCTCAAGCCGCTTCTGGGAGCGGGGATGGCAGGAGTAAAGTATGGGCATATCGTACTTTTCGGCAAGCTTGTTAATGGCGCCGAAAAGGGATAAAAAGTTCTTTTCGGTATCGATATTCTCCTCACGGTGAGCCGAAAGCAGAATGTATTTTTTCTTTTCAAGACCGAGACGCGCGTGAACGTCCGAGCTTTTGAACTTTTCGAGATTTCCGCGCAGAACCTCCGCCATGGGCGAGCCTGTAACGTAGGTGCGCTCCTTGGGAAGTCCGCAGTCGGCAAGATAGCGGCGGGCGTGCTCGGAATAGGCCATGTTAACGTCGGAAATTATATCGACGATTCTGCGGTTGGTCTCCTCGGGCAGACACTCGTCCTTGCAGCGGTTTCCCGCCTCCATATGGAAAATGGGAATGTGCAGGCGCTTTGCGGGTATTGCAGAAAGACAGGAGTTTGTATCGCCCAAAATGAGCATGGCGTCGGGCTTTATCCGGCTCATAAGCTTGTAGCTGCAATTTATAATGTTGCCCACCGTCGCGCCCAGGTCGTCGCCCACGGCGTCCATGTATACCTCGGGCATATCGAGGTCAAGGTCGCTGAAAAATACTCCGTTCAGGTTGTAATCGTAATTCTGGCCGGTGTGGGCCACAATGCAGTCAAAATATTTGCGGCATTTGCGAATTACCGCCGCAAGACGGATGATCTCGGGCCGGGTGCCTATTATTATAAGCAGCTTCAATTTGCCGTTATCTTTAAATTTAATATCGGAATAATCAAATTTAGGTTGCATTTTTGTTTTTCTCCTTTATTTTACAGGCTCAAAGAATGTGTCGGGATGGGAGGGGTCAAACTGCTCGTTTGCCCACATTACCGTGACAAGATTTTCGGTATCGCTCAGGTTAATTATATTGTGGGTGTAGCCCGGAAGCATATGCACAGCCTCGATTTTTTCGCCCGAGACCTCAAATTCCAGCACCTCGTCAGAACCAATTTTGCGCTGCTGAATAAGTCCGTGACCCGAAACAACAATAAAAAATTCCCACTTTGTGTTATGCCAGTGCTGACCTTTGGTTATACCCGGCTTTGAGATATTGACAGAAAACTGTCCGCAGTCGGCGGTTTTTAAAAGCTCG
>JAFRVM010000222.1 GCA_017438505.1 Clostridia bacterium
TCAAGACGGGCAATTTCGGCCTCAAGGTCGGAGGTCTCTTCGGTACGCTTTAAGATATATTCGCGGTTTAGGTGCCGCAGCTTTATTTCCGCGACATACTCAGCCTGGATTTTGTCTATTCCGAAGCCGATCATAAGGTTGGGGACAACCTCCGCTTCCTCTTCGGTGTTGCGGATAATCTTGATTGCCTTGTCGATATCGAGAAGAATCTTTTTAAGACCCTTTAAAAGATGCAGTTTGTCCTTCTTTTTGCTCAGGTCGAAGTACACTCTGCGGCGTATGCATTCGGTGCGGAAAGCCACCCACTCGGCAAGTATGCCGTCAACGCCCAGCACCATAGGCTGACCGCCGACAAGTATATTGAAGTTGCAGGCAAAGCTGTCCTCAAGCGGGGTTAGCTTAAAGAGCTTCTGCATAAGTTTTTCGGGGTCGGTGCCGCGCTTTAAATCAATCGTGATTTTAAGACCTGCAAGACCGATTTCATCTCTGATATCGGCTATTTCTTTAAGTTTTCCCTTTTTAACTAGGTCGATGACCTTTTCTATAATTACCTCGACAGTTGTAGACTGGGGAATCTGGGTTATATCAATGCAGTTTGCGCTTTTATCGTAGGTGTAGCGGGAACGGATTTTTACCGAACCTCTGCCGGTGCGGTAGATTTTTTCAAGCTCCTCGCGGTCGTAAACTATCTGACCTCCGCCGGGAAAATCGGGAGCAAGCAGGGTAGAGGCGATATCGTGTTTGGGGTTTTTAATAAATGCTATGGTGGTATCGCAAATCTCTTTGAGGTTAAAGGAGCATATAGAGCTTGCCATACCTACGGCAATACCGGCGTTGT
This sequence comes from Clostridia bacterium, assembly GCA_017438505.1. Classification (GTDB taxonomy): domain Bacteria; phylum Bacillota; class Clostridia; order Oscillospirales; family Acutalibacteraceae; genus RGIG2835. The sequence goes on from JAFRVM010000222.1 coordinate 839, forward strand.
TGTTTACTAAAACGGAAGGAAAGGTTACCGGCAAAAGCGAAGGCTCGGTCACCGAGCCGTCGTAGTTGGGTACCATATCCACGGCGTCCTTGTCGATATCGGCAAAAAGCTCATAAGAGATAGGGGCGAGCTTTGCCTCGGTATATCGGGAAGCGGCGGGGGGCATATCGCGGGAATATGCCTTGCCGAACGAACCCTTGGATTCAACATATGGGTGCAGCAGGGTCTCGTTGCCTGTTGTCATTCGAACCATTGTATCATAAATTGCCGCGTCGCCGTGGGGGTTTAACTTCATTGTCGCGCCGACGATATTTGCGGATTTTGTTTTGGCGCCCTTGAGCAGTCCCATGCCGTACATGGTATATAAAAGCTTGCGGTGAGAGGGCTTAAAGCCGTCGATCTCCGGAATGGCGCGGGACATAATTACGCTCATGGCGTATGGCATATAGTTTGTCTCAAGGGTTGTAACTATCGGCTGATGTACGATTTCTCCGGCGCCCTCAATAATGCCCTTTACGGCGGGCTCGGGAGCGGAGCGTGTTGCTTTCTTTTTCGGTGGCATAATTTTAAATTATCCTTTTCTGTAATTTCTTAGCTTAAATCGGCAAGGTCGATATACTGATATCCGTTATCGGATATATATGTCTTTCTTCCGCCTAGGTCGTCGCCCAAAAGAATATCGAACATACGGCTTGTAGCCTCCGCGTCGTCGGGCATGACCTGAATTAGTCTGCGGGTAGCCGGAGCCATGGTGGTAAGGCTCATCATGGCGGGGTCGTTTTCGCCGAGACCCTTTGAACGCTGAATGGTATATTTTTGATCGCCTATTTTTCCGAGAACAGCGGATTTTTCCTGCTCATTGTAGCAAAAATAGGTTTCCTCTTTTGTGGTTATCTCATAAAGCGGGGATTCCGCTATAAACACCTTGCCCTCCGTAATAAGATCGGGGGTAAGGCGGTAGAGCATGGTAAGGATAAGAGTGCGGATCTGGAAGCCGTCAACGTCCGCGTCGGTACAGATAATTACCTTGTTCCAGCGAAGCTGACTTATATCAAAGGAGGAGAGCTCCTTGTGCTTTGTTTTTATCTGAACGCCGCAGCCGAGCACCTTTATAAGGTCGGTAATAATATCGCTCTTGAAAATTTTGTCGTAATCGGCTTTAAGGCAGTTGAGAATTTTGCCGCGCACGGGGATTATCGCCTGAAAATCTGGGTCACGGGCCAGCTTGCACGAGCCCATAGCCGAATCGCCCTCAACGATAAACAGCTCGCGTTCGCTGGCGTCCTTTGAGCGGCAGTCGACAAACTTCTGAACCCTGCTGGTGATATCCATGTTGGAGGTTAGCTTCTTTTTAAGGTTGAGCCTTGTCTTTTCGGCATCCTCGCGGGAACGCTTGTTTATAAGTACCTGACCGCAGATTTTTTCGGCGTCAAGCGGGTTTTCTATAAAGTAAACCTCAAGCTGATGACGGAAAAACTCGGTCATCGCCTCCTGAATAAACTTGTTCGTGATGGATTTTTTGGTCTGGTTTTCATATGAAGTGATGTTGGAGAAGGAGGAAACAACGATAACAAGACAGTCGTCAACGTCCTGGAAGGTTATTTTTCCCTCGCCCTTTGTATACTTTCCGTTTGACTTAAGGTAGGAGTCGATCTGCGAAACAAAGGCGCTTCTAACAGCCTTATCGGGTGCTCCGCCGTGCTCCAGCCAGCTTGAGTTGTGGTAGTATTCGCAAAGCTTAATGCGGTTTGAGAAGGTGACGGCGGCGTTGATTTTAACATTATAATCGGGCTTGTCCTCACGGTCGCGGCCTCTGCGCTCGCACTGCCAGAGCTGTACGGGGGTGAGCATGTCTTCGCCCACCATTTCTTTAACATAGTCGAGTATTCCGTTCTGATAGCACAGCTCATAGGTTTGCTTGCCTGCGATGTCCTTGATGATGAAGGTCAGGTTGTCGTTGACAACTGCCTGTCTTTTTGCAATATCCAAAAAGTAGCTTATAGGAATATTGATATCGGTAAAGACCTTGAGATCGGGCTTCCATTTTATCTTAGTTCCGGTGTCCTTTTTGGTGTAGGGCTCTTTACTCAGACCGCCTACGTTCTCGCCATTTTCAAAATGAAGAGTATAGCGCATACCGTCGCGGCGGATATCAACGTCCATATACTCCGAAGCGTACTGTGTCGAGCAAAGTCCGAGTCCGTTAAGACCCAGAGAATACTCATAGTTCTCGGAGGAATCGTTATTGTATTTGCCGCCGGCGTAAAGCTCGCAAAAAACAAGCTCCCAGTTATAGCGCTGTTCCTTGTTGTTAAAATCGACCGGAATACCTCTTCCGAAATCCTCTATCTCTATAGAGTGGTCGGGGTATACCGTGGTTATGATCTTTTTGCCGTAGCCCTCGCGCGCTTCGTCAATGGAGTTTGAGAGTATCTCAAAAACAGAGTGCTCGCAGCCCTCAAGACCGTCCGAGCCGAAAATAACTCCCGGACGTTTGCGCACGCGGTCGGCGCCCTTTAATGATGATATACTCTCGTTGCCGTACTGCTGCTTTTTAGCCATTTTTAAACTCCTGATCTGAAAATAAAGTATCGTTTTTATTAGAATAATTCAAGTGTAAAGGTCTTTTTGCAGGTGCCGCCTGGGTCAAGATGTATAAGTCCGCGCTTTGATTCAAACTGATCGTCGGCCTGTGCCGTTGTAGCGCAGCCTACCCAGGGCTCAAGGCATACAAAGGGCGCGTCGTTGACAGCCGACCAGATTGCAAAAATATCGTAGCCGGTAAAATCCATTTTAACACCGTTGCCGCTCTTTTTGCTGTAAAGCTTGCAGGAGGTGGACTTTAAATCGTCAAAAATCATCGCATCCTGATAGAAAAGCTTGTGCTCAAGGTTTATTGTATCCGAGCCGGAAAGCCCCTTGTAGCGGTTATTAAAATCTATAAGACCTTTTTCCATATCGACGGTGGCGCAGTCGGAATTTTCGGCACATTCAAACTGAACCGCGTAGTCCTCAAATGCTTCACCCTTGTTAATGGGGCACTTGATTGCCGGATGACCGCCTATTGCAAAGGGCAGAATGCGGCTGTCGGTGTTTTTAACGTCATAATCAACTGTAACGGTGCAGCCCTTTACAGTATAGGTAACGCAAAACTCAAAATTATAGGGGTACTGTGCCAAGGTTTCTTCGGAGTTTTTAAGGAAAAATGTAACGCTTTCTTCGTTCTGTTTTGCAATTTCAAACTGAGAAAACCTTGCAAAACCGTGCCTTTTCATAGAATAAATGCGGTTTTCGATAATTGTAAGGTTGTTGCGAAGTCCGCCGACAATGGGGAAGAGCACGGGTGCCTGACCGCCCCAGTAAAGCTTATCACCTTGCCAGAGATACTCCTTTCCGTCGAGCTTTAGTGAGCGCATCTGAGCGCCTAAAGTATCAATTGTTACCTCAATATGTTCGTTTTTTATAGTTACCATAGGTCTTTACCCTCCATATATTGTGTTTTATATGATAATAAAAATTTACAGAAATTACAAGTCTTTTTACTCATCCTCAGCCAATTTTTTTACTGCCTCAAAGCATATACCTGCAAATTTAAAGTAATCCTCCTCGGGCAGATTTTCGTTTGCCATGTGCAGGCGTGCGGGCGGAGAATCGGGAAATACAGGACCAAAGGCTACGCCCCTGCCGCAAAGAGTGCGGGCGTAAGTTCCGCCGCCGGTCGAATAGCACCCGGCTTCCTGACCGGTTGCCTCCTTATAAGCCTCGCCAAGCAGTTTGATAAGCGGAGCGTCCTCGGGGAAATATATGGGTTCGTGGTGGGAGTCGATTTCCGCTTTTGCGCCGTATTTTTCGCAAAGCTTTTCGATAGCGGCAAAAATCTCATTGCCGCTGCAGGTGACAGGATAGCGGATATCCACCGAGAATTTGATATCATTATTGGTTTTGTTTAATAGACCGATGCAAATGGTAAGCTCTCCCGAAGGCTCATCGGACAGGTCAAAGCCTTCCTTTGCGACGAGCTTTTCGATTAGCTCGATAACCTTGCTCTTACATTCCGCCGCTTTAAGTGCTGCAATAAGCTTGTATATTGCGTTATCGCCCTTATGCGGCTCCATGGCGTGTGCCGAAACACCCTCAAAGCTTGCAAGTATTCCGCTTTGAGAATAGGTTACTTTTGCAACGATATTTTTCTCTTTTAAAAGATTGGAGAAGTTAATTTTTGTCTGCTCGTCACAATTATACTCGACAAACGCCTTTTCGGCAACACAGTTTACCGCGCTTCCGCATTCAAGCTGGGTAAAGTCCGAATTTTCGTCCTTTAGAGTTACAAACAGCTGCAAGATACCCTTTTCGCGGTTGCATACGGGAAAATCAGAGTCGGGAGTAAATGCCTTGCGGGGCAGGGGATTGTTTTCAAAATATGCCTCAAGGTCGGTCATGCCGGTCTCTTCCGCAGAGCCGAAAATTGAGCGCACGCGGGTTTTGGGAACAATTCCACTCTCTTTAAGAGCCTTTAAGCAGTAAAGGCTGATAATAGACGCGCCCTTGTCGTCGGCGACACCTCTGCCGAGTAAAAAACCGTCTCTGTTTGTAAGGGTAAAAGGGTCGGAGTTCCAGCCGTCGCCCGCGGGCACAACGTCAAGGTGAGTGAGCACGGCGTTGTAATCCTGGCTGTCGCCGTATTCGGCGTAGCAGTAGAGCGGATGGGGCATTTCTGCTCTCAGACCCATTTCTCTCGCCCGATTTACTATAAATTCCATGGCGCGGGTACACTCGTCGCGGTCGGATGTGACCGATTTTATCGAAACAAGCTCGGCAAGGTCGCGTAAAATGTCCTCTTTGTATAAATTTATAATGCTCTGTTTAGTTAAATTCATTAAATCTACCCCTTGAAAAATATTTTTAAATATTATAACATAATCTTAGACCTTATGAAAGGTGGAAACAAAGAAAATGTTACTTGCTATTGATATCGGCAATACTAATATTACCATAGGCGGCTTCGAAGAACAAGTATTAAAATTTACTTCGCGGCTTGCCACCGACCATAAAAGGATGGAAGATCAGTATGCCATAGAGATAAGAGACATTCTTGATATCAACGGCGTACATATTTCTGATATAACAGGTTCTGTAATTTCCTCGGTTGCTCCCGGCGTTACGGGTTATTTAGACGGAGCGGTAAAAAAACTGACCGGCATTAAATCCCTTATAGTAGGCCCCGGAGTAAAAACCGGACTAAATATCAAAATCGACAATCCCGCCCAGCTCGGCGCTGACCTTGTCGCGGTGTCGGTAGCGGCGCTTGCCCAGTTTCCCAGTCCCAACGTGGTCTGCGATCTCGGCACGGCTACGACCCTTACCGTACTTGACCGGTCGGGCAGTATGATAGGCGGCATAATCCTTGCGGGTGTAAAAACTGGACTTAACGCTCTTGTTTCAAACACATCTCTTTTGCAGCAGGTTAGCTGCGAAGCGCCCGAAAGGGTTATTGGCAGAAATACCATAGAATGTATGCAGTCGGGAGTTGTACTCGGCACGGCGGCTATGCTCGACGGTCTTATTGAGCGAATTGAGCAGGAGCTCGGCTGCGAGGTCACGGCGATAGCGACCGGAGGACTTGCTCCGCTTGTTGTTCCGCACTGCAAAACCAAGTTTATTTTAAGTGATAATCTTGTCCTCGAGGGATTAAGAATTATATATCACAAAAATATTTAGCGCTGCATCCTTTTGTGAGCAGCAGCAGGAGGTTTTTTTAATGAAATTAAGCAAAAACACCCAGACTCTGACAGGCATCGCAATCTTTACCGCACTTGTTATCGTACTTCAGCTACTCGGCGCGTTTATACGCTTCGGTCCTTTTTCGGTAACGCTGGTGCTTATTCCCATCGTTGTCGGAGCGGCTCTTTACGGCGCTGCCGCCGGCGCGTGGCTCGGCTTTGTGTTCGGTCTTGTTGTTCTTCTTTCGGGTGACGCAGCTCCCTTCCTTGCGGTCAACCCTCTTGGCACAGTGCTGACGGTACTTGCAAAGGGCACTCTTGCAGGTCTTGCGGCAGGTCTTGTGTATAAGCTTCTTGAAAAATATCAGGCATATCTGAGTATAAACGTTAAGGGCGAGGAAAAATGGGGCGTAGATTTTGCAGTTGTCGCCTCTGCCATTACCGCGCCTGTTGTAAATACCGGAATGTTCCTGCTTTTCTGCCTGGTATTCTTTATGCCGACACTAATAGAATGGGGCGCAGACGCTGGCTTTGAAAACGTAGGCAAATTTATGATCGTCGGACTTGTCGGAGGCAACTTCCTCTTTGAACTTCTCTTTAATATTCTTCTTTCTCCGGTCATTGTCCGTCTTATTCAGATTGGCAAAAAACAGCTCGGCAAAAATAGTATTGCAAACAGATAAATAATTTGCGGCGGGACAGCGCTTTCTATGCTTTTTGAAGGTGCATGTCCCGCTTTTTGTTTTTAAAAAAGGGGTGATCTGATGGATTTATCAACAAAATATCCCATTTTGCTCCTGCACGGAGCGGGCTTCCGCGACCTTAAAATCCCGGTTTACTGGGGCAGGATCCCCGGTATGCTTAAAAAGAACGGAGCACGGGTATACTTTGGCAATCAGGACTGCTGGGCAAGCACCGAAACAAATGCAGAAGTAATAGTAAAGAGAATTGATGAAATTTTAGCCGAAACCGGCAGTGAAAAGGTAAATATTATCGCTCACTCCAAGGGCGGACTTGAAGCGAGAATGGCTGCTTCATCGCTGGGGGCGGGGGAAAAGATAGCGAGTATAACCACCGTCTGTACCCCGCACCACGGCTCAAAAACGGTGGACAGACTTTTTAAGCTTCCACGTTCGCTGTTTAGTATTGCCGCTTTTGCTGTAAATAACTGGATACGGCTTGTCGGCGATAAAAAGCCGGATTTTTTAGAGGTATGCAAGGGCTTTACCACCGAGGCGGCGGCACGCTTTAACGAGCAGAATCCCGACGCTCCGGGAGTTTACTATCAGAGCTTTGGCTGTGTTATGAGGCATCCTTTTTCGGATATAAATCTTTCCACCGCCAATTTTGTAGTCAAGAAAATCGAGGGAGAAAACGACGGACTTGTTACCCTTAATTCGGCAAAATGGGGAGATAATTTTACCGTTTTGCGCTCAAATGTGTTCAGAGGTATATCTCACATTGACGCAACCGATGTTCTGCGCCACGCCTTTACAAGAAAAAAAGGAAAAAACGTCAGCGATATATGCGACGTTTACGTTGACATTGTAAAGGGACTTAAAGAAAAAGGCTTTTAACAAGATAAAAACTTCCTTATCCGCACATGGCAGATAAGGAAGTTTGTTTTTTTATAATGTTACTTTGTGGAATACCTTTTTGCCTTTTTTGACTATGATGTGACCCTTTTCAAAATCGGCTGTGGTAACGGTGGCCTTAACGTCGGTGATCTTATTATCGTCAACCGAAATGCCGCCCTGATCTATAAGGCGTCTTGCTTCGCCCTTTGAGGGAGCAAGCTTTGCTTTAACAAGAAGGTCGGTTATCATAATCGCGCCGTCGGTAAAATCGTCGGCGGTTAGTGCGGTTGTAGGCATATCGTCGGAGTTTGCTCCGCCGCCGAAAACAGCCTTCGCTGCCGCCCTAACCTTATCGGCTTCTGCCTCGCCGTGGACGATCTTTGTGACCTCGTAGGCAAGTATCTCTTTTGCCTGATTGAGCTGAGCGTCCTTCCACTCGGCCATCTTTTCTATCTCCTCGACGGGGATAAAGGTGAGGAACTTTAAGCACTTAATTACGTTTGCGTCCTCAACATTGCGCCAGTACTGATAGAAATCATAGGGCGTGGTCTTTTTGGGGTCGAGCCATACGGCGCCCTTCTGGGTTTTGCCCATCTTTTTGCCGTCGCTTGTGGTAAGCAGGGCAAAGGTCATACCGTAAACCTCTTTGCCCTCGCAGCGGCGCACAAGGTCGATACCGCCGAGGATGTTTGACCACTGGTCGTCGCCGCCGAGCTCAAGCACGCAGTCGTAACGGCGATTGAGCTCCAAAAAGTCGTAGCTCTGCATAAGCATATAGTTAAACTCGATAAATGAAAGTCCGCGCTCAAGTCTTGACTTGAAGCATTCGGCGGTAAGCATGCGGTTTACCGAGAAATGAACGCCTATATCGCGCAGAAAATCAACGTAGTTAAGACCGAGCAGCCAGTCGGCATTGTTGACCATAAGCGCTTTGCCTTCGGAGAAATCAACGACGTTTGACATCTGCGACTTAAAGCAGTCGCCGTTGTGCGCGATTGTCTCCTTGGTCATCATCTGACGCATATCGGTTCTGCCCGAAGGGTCGCCTACCATAGCAGTGCCGCCGCCGATAATGGCGATGGGGCGGTGTCCCGCCTTCTGCATGTGAGCCATGACGATAAGCTGCAACAAGTGACCTACATGCAGGCTGTCGGCGGTGGGATCAAAGCCTATATAAAAGTTGATTTTTCCGTTGTTTAAAAGATCCTTGACCTTTTCTTCGTTGGTGCACTGGGCAATAAGTCCGCGTGCGGTTAATTCTTCAAATACTCCCATAAATTATTCCTCTTTTACCAGTTTATATAGACTAAATTTAAACACAATTTTGAAAAAAAGTCAAGATTAATCTTTATTCACTGTTGCCTGACCCAGAGCTTCCTTTGCCTGAACGGTAACCGTCTGCTCGTAGCAGGCGAACATTTTGTCAACTTCTTCCGCCTTGGGGGGCTGAGTAAACAGGCTGACAATGGGAACGATAACAAGTCCCGCGAGCATTGCTACAGCGCCGCATACAATGGGAGAGGAGAAGATGGGATGAACCATATTGAGAATCATAATGCCGGTGCCGAAAATAAAGCTTGCCCATGTTGCGGCCTTTGTTGCTTTTTTCCAGTAGAGACCGTAAATAAAGGGAGCGAGGAAAGCGCCTGCAAGAGCGCCCCACGAAATACCCATAAGCTGAGCGATGAAGCTTGCGCCCTCTTTGTACTGATAAATGGCGATGCCCATGGAGATAAGAATGAATATCGCGATAAGAACTCTTATAATGGAAACCTGCTTTTTCTGGCTCATATCCTTGACGATGTTGCCCTTGATAAAGTCAAGTGTAAGGGTGCTGCTGGAGGTCATAACCAGCGCGGAAAGGGTGGACATGGAAGCCGAAAGAACAAGCATGATAACTATACCGATAAGCAGGTCGGGCAGGTTTTCGAGCATTTTGGGAATGATGCTGTCGTAGGGTACGCTGCCGTTTTCACCGAGTGCGATTTTGTCGCTGTAAAGTCTGCCGAAACCGCCGAGGAAGTAGCATCCGCCGGCTACAACAATTGCAAAGAAGGTGGAAATAATCGTTCCTTTGCTTATAGCCTGTTCGTTTTTGATGGCGTAGAACTTCTGAACCATCTGAGGAAGTCCCCATGTTCCAAGCGAGGTAAGTATTATTACAGAGATAAGTGTTTTGGGGTCGGGGCCGAAGAAGGAAGTAAATATTCCGGGAGCCTTGATTACGCAGCCCTCGTCGGGTGCTACCAGCGCAAGCGAGGAAATAGCGGTGGTAAATCCGCCGTTGCTCTTGAGTACCGCGATAACAACTGCAACAATACCTATAAGCATTATTATACCCTGGATAAAGTCGTTCATAGCGGCTGCCATATATCCGCCGGCTACAACGTAGACGCAGGTAAGTACGCCCATGGCGATGATGCAGATGGTGTAGTCGATGCCGAAGGCCATCTCAAAAAGACGCGAAAGACCGTTGTAAAGCGATGCGGTGTAGGGGATAAGGAATATGAAAATAATAAATGCAGCGCCGATTCTCAGTCCCTTGCCGCCGTAGCGTTTTTCAAAGAACTGGGGCATGGTGGCGGTGTCGAGGTGCTGGGTCATAAGACGGGTTCTTCTGCCGAGCAGCACCCATGCAAGCAGAGAACCGATAAGGGCGTTGCCTATGCCTATCCATGTGGAGGCAAGACCGAAACGCCAGCCGAACTGACCTGCGTAGCCGATAAAGATTACGGCCGAAAAATAAGAGGTACCGTAGGAAAATGCTGTCAGCCACGGACCTACCGAGCGTCCGCCGAGAACGAAGCTGTTTACATCGGTGACGTGCTTGCGGTTGTAAACACCGATGCTGACGATTACCGAGAAAAAGATTACCAGTAGAGCGATTTTGATGAACATAATTCAAAATCCTTTCGTAAAAAAATTTTCTTTCGGAGGCATAAAAAAACGTCCTCCGATAAACAGAGGACGGAAAAACCGTGGTACCACCTCATTTTACCGCTATCTTGCGATAGACGGCCTTGCCGGGCAGCATTTTACTGCCCAAACGCTGTAACGTGCGTAATACGACGCAGCCTACACAGATAAATTGCAGAAAA
>JAFRVM010000223.1 GCA_017438505.1 Clostridia bacterium
CTTCATCTTTTGTGTTACAGTATTCATAGCAAATAGGTTCTCCTTTGTTATGTTGGTTGTGGTAAATTAACTGTAACACAGGTTTTCCCTATTTGCTATTTTATTTTTTGTTTGCTGTAATACTTCAATTGTAAACCTACACCGTGAAAAAAATAAGAAAAATTTTTCAACTTTTTTGAGAGAACCCCCGAAAGCATCATCAATAACAGCCAAAATCTCGGGTAATTGTCGGAAATTACGATTCGGCGTTAAATTAAACCCCTTATCACTTGAAAAAATAAATCAAATAGTATACGATATACTGTGAAACACAGTAAGTAAAATGTGGGGTAAACGGTATGAATATCAATCAGTTAAAATATGTGCTTGAGGTTGCAGGCTCATCCTCCATGCGTGAGGCATCCACAAAATTATTTGTATCTCAGCCTGCGCTATCTTCCAGCATCCGCGAACTTGAGGAGGAGCTGGGAATACTTATATTTGAGAGAACCAACAAGGGAATTTCTCTGACCGACGAGGGCAGAGATTTTATCAGTTACGCCAAAAAGGCTGTAGGTCAGTATGAAATTCTCGAGGACAGGTATCTTTCAAAGGACGGCGGAAGGGATCGCTTTGCCGTTTCGTCGCAGCACTACAGTTTTGCCATAAGAGCTTTTACCAATGTTATAAAGAGCATACGGCCGGAAAGGTACGATTTTTGTATCCGCGAGACAAAAACAAAGGAGGTTCTCGACGATGTCGCAGGTCTTAAAAGCGAAGTGGGCATTGTCTCCTTTTCCGGTTCAAACGAGGCGGTAATAAGAAAGATTTTCAGAGATTATCAGCTCGATTTTACTCCGCTTATGATACGAGAAACATTTGTCTATGTTTGGAAAAACCACCAAATCGCAGGAAGAGATGAAGTTTCCATTGATGAAATGAAGGGTTACCCTTGCGTTTCCTTCGACCAGAGCGGCGACGGCAATTTTTATCTGACCGAAGAAGCGATGTCTAATTATTCCTTTGATAAGATGATAAAAACCGATGACAGAGCGACCTCCATGGAAATCCTCGCCGAGCTTGGCGGATATTCAATCGGCTGCGGAATGCTTTCGGGAAAAGACGCTATTCTGCAGGGTCTTTGCTCGGTAAAGCTGAAGGAGGAAGATCCGATTACCATAGGATATATAACAAGAAAAGGAAGCATTCTTTCGGTTTACGCAGGCAAATACATCGAAGAGCTTTTAAAATATAAGGAAATATAGTTCTGTGATAGTCTGCGCTTATCACAGACGATAAAAACCGCATAATTTACAAACCGCCTCCCCGGCGCTATAATAGGAGCAACCTAAAACAAGGAGGCGTCAGTGATGTATAAAATAACAAACCGCAAACGTAACAACATCATGTATTGTCGAATGCTTAACTCCCGGGCAAGGTGTATGGCCGGGGCGTTCGACTGTCTGTCCGCACGCCTCAATATAATGTAAAATCGTTTTACGTTTTGCATTGCCATTTGCCCGGGAGCTTAAATGAGCCCCGGTTTTTTATTGCCGTCGGGCAAAGCTTAAGACAGTATTTTTCAAAGACACTACGGCACAAACCTTGTGCGGAAAACGGAAGGCAGAGTATGAAAGAAATAGCGGAGTATTTTCGGACAGATCTGGATGAATATATCGGACTTTTGCTGGGACACATCGGCATCAGCGCGCTGTCCGTACTGCTCGCGATGGCCGTCGCCATTCCTCTGGGAGTGCTGGTATACCGAAACACCGTCGGCAGAATTATCGCCGAGCGATTTTTCGGGCTGCTGAGAATTGTTCCGTCCCTCGCTATTTTACTTATTCTGATCCCCGTAATGGGGACAGGCGTAAAGCCGAGCGTAGTGGCGCTGACCATTCTTGCGATCCCGCCCATTCTTATAAACACGGTGCAGGGCTTTAAGTCGCTGCCCGAGCCGATAGTCGAGGCGGCGACGGGAATGGGCATGAACACGCGCCAAACCTTTTTTAAGGTTAAGCTGCCGCTTGCGTTCCCACTGATGTTCGCGGGAATACGCACCGCTGTCGTAGAGGTCATCGCTTCCGCAACGCTTGCCTCGTATATCGGAGCAGGCGGTTTGGGAGATATCATTTTTACCGGACTTGCGCTGCTACGATACAGTCTGCTTATTATAGGCGGAGGCTCGGTGGCGCTGCTGTCCATACTGACAGGCTTTATTCTGGATATGCTGTACAAACGAGCAACAAGGTATCAGCGTCCTTTAAAAATCAAAAAAGAAAAACGGAGGAATTTATTATGAAAAACTATAAATTTATACGCGCATTTGCACTTGTACTTACGTTAGCTTTGGGAATTTCACTTTTTGCGGGATGCAGCACTAAAAGCGCCGCAAACACAATAAGGGTTGCATCAAAGGATTTTACCGAGAATGAAATTGTCGCCGAGGTTTACGCCCTCGCGCTGGAGGACGCGGGATTTGACGTAAAGCGTGTGTTTGACGTCGGCTCGTCGGTAATACACACATCTATCACAAGCAACGAGATTGATATTTATCCCGAATACACAGGCACGGGACTTATTTCCATTCTCGGAAAAGACCCCATTACCGACCCGCAGGCTGTTTATGATACGGTCAAAAAGGAATACGAGCAGCAGTTTAAAATCACATGGCTTGACTATTCCGCCGCAAACGACGGTCAGGGACTTGTTATTCGCACGGCGGTGGCACAGGAGTACGGCATAAAGACCATTTCCGACCTTCAGAAGTATGCTTCGGAGCTTCGTTTTGCTTCGCAGGGAGAATTTGACAAGCGTTCCGACGGTATTCCCGCTCTGGAAGCTACCTACGGACCCTTTAATTGGAAGAGTAGCAAGGTTTACGACAACTCGCTAAAATATGAGATACTTGCAAATGATGAGGCTGACGTTGCGCCCGCCTACACTACCGAAGGCAGGCTGACCGAAGAACAGTTCACTCTGCTTGAGGACGACAAAAAGGTATGGCCTCCCTACAATCTCGCGCCCGTTGTAAGAGATGAGATTTTAAAAGCCCATCCCGAAATTGCCGAGGTTTTAAATAAGGTCAGCGCAGCGTTTACTACCGAAAATATTACCGCACTCAACGCCAGAGTGGATATTGACGGTGAATAGTACACCGATGTGGCAAAAGATTTTTTTAATTCTATAAAATAAAACCAAACAAAAAAGTATGAAAGCGGGAAAAGCCTAATGACAGCAGTGGAATTTAAATCGGTCAATAAGAAGTTTCCGGGTACGGGATATAAAGCTCTTGATGATGTAAGCATCGCAATAGATGAGGGCGAGTTTGTCACCATTCTCGGCTCATCGGGCTGCGGAAAGACCACTCTTATCAAAACGGTCAACCGTATTTACCAGCCCGATTCGGGAGAGGTGTACCTCTTTGGAAAGGACGTACTCTCGGAAGACCCGGTACAGCTTCGCCGCAGGATCGGTTATGTAATTCAGCAGATAGGTCTTTTCCCGCACATGACCGTCCGCGATAATATCGCAACCATTCCCAAAATACTCAAATGGGATAAAAGCAGGATAGACACAGAGGTTGACAGAATACTCTCTCTTGTGCGGCTTGACCCTAAGGAATTTAGGAACAGATATCCCGCTCAGCTTTCGGGAGGTCAGCAGCAGAGGATAGGACTTGCCAGGGCGCTTATATGCGACCCGAAGGTAATGCTGCTTGACGAGCCCTTCGGCGCAATTGACGCCATTAACCGTGAAAAGCTGCAAAAGGAACTCAAGGCCATACATTCGCAGTCAAAAAAGACCTATCTTTTTGTTACGCACGACATTCAGGAAGCCTTTCGGTTGGGAACAAAAGTTGTAATCATGAACAAGGGACGCATACTTCAGTATGCTCCTCCGGCGGAGATCATAGCCCATCCCGCCGACCCGTTTGTAGAGAAGCTTCTGCGCACCTCGGATGCCGTAAAGGATTATGTTGCCGGCGGGGAGGGCGTTTAAGAGTGCTGGATTACTTTGAAAAACATTCCGATCTGCTCATGGACGCGTTTTTTGAGCATCTGCAGATAGTGTTTTATACCCTTATTATTTCCATACTTCTGGCGGCGGCAATCTCTTACCCGCTGCTTCGGTCGGAAAAGATTACCAACCTTGTTGTTCATATCTTCAGCGCGGTTTACTCGATTCCCTCCATGGCGTTATTTGCCATGCTTATCCCTCTGCTGGGATTGGGAAACTCCACCGCTATACCTGTTCTTGTCGCTTACAACCAGTATTTGCTCATTCGCAATATAATGACGGGAATGCAGAATGTGGACAAAAGCCTGCTTGAGGCAGGCACGGGCATGGGAATGAGCCGCTTTCAGCTTGTTACAAGGGTACAGCTTCCGCTTGCCATGCCCTCAATTGTAGCGGGAATAAGGCTTGCGATTATATCCACGACGGGAATTGCCGTCATCGCCGCCGCAATCAACGCTGGAGGGCTGGGGAAGATACTGCTTTCGGGGCTTCGCACAATGAACATTTATAAAATAGCATGGGGAACGATACTGAGCGTCATAATAGCACTTGCGGCGGATATCATTTTAAAGTGGGTGGAAAAACTGACGCA
>JAFRVM010000224.1 GCA_017438505.1 Clostridia bacterium
GTCCGTAGACAATATAAATCTCATTAAGGTTAAAACGCATTACCGCAACAACTGCGCAGAAAACAATAAGCATTGATAAAGCGCATGCAAGTAAAGTAAGACCCTTTTTACGCAAAAAACTCATAAAATCACATCCAAAAAAGAATATCTATATTATTATACCTGACACGGTGCAAAGTTGCAAGCATTTTTACATATTACGACACAATTAATCGGGAATCTTAACTTCTATCTCGTAGTTTCCGTATACCCAGCATTTATCGTGTCCGCTTACGGTTATTACGGCGGGAACAACACAGTTGCCCTTATACGACTCCTTATCGCTCAAATCAGCGCTTACCGTAAAGTCCTTTTCGGAAATGGATTTGAGCTGGCTGAGAGGACCGCATACGGTAATCTGATCGAGCTTTTTGGTAATAACCTCTGCCTTGCCCGATTTATCATTGATAACATTAAAAACTGAAGTTGAGCTTTCCGCCTCAAAGGTCTTGGTGTGTATGTCGCCAAGTTTGAGCGTGACGGTTACGCTGTCCACCTTTTCGGCAACCTCCACCCCGCTGCCCGGAGAAATTTCAAAGGTAAACGTCGGGTTGGAGGAATTGACCGTTGAAAAATCAACGGTGCCGACCGAAATGCTGTCTGTGTCCGCAAAGGCCTGCTCAAGCGCCTCCTGCGAGCCTTTAAAGGTCAGCGACGAAGGAGAAATAGTAAAAATCTTATCTCCGAAGCCCTCCGGCTTGTTGTTGAAGCTAACCGTGGTTTTTACGGTTTTTGTCATCTTGACAGGGACAGTTACAAGAATTGTTCCGGTCACGTCATTCGAAAGTGTATGGTCCTCAATTACATTCATCTCACTGTCGTAAAAGACCAGCTCACCCTCGTATATAACAGTGGATTTGAGCATACTGTCAACATGAACCGCTACGGCGACCGAATCAATTTTGTTAACAAGGATTTCCGGGCCTGTAAGCGTTACATCAGTAATATTTGAAAAAGCGCTTTCCATTGTATACCCTTCCGCAACAGTCAAATCACCGTTTAAAACTATATTGGAAATCGGGAAGTTTTTGGATTTAACTCTGTCAAACCTTACCGTTATGTATTTCTGATTATCTGAAGAAACGGCTATATTCAGATCCGGATTAGTGCAGGTAATTCTCAGGTCAAGCTGATACGTCCCCGCCTGAGTTACCGTGCCGGCGTCGGCAACAATGGAGAAATCTTCTGCCGAACAGCTGCGCAGCATGGGAGTTTTAGATATGATATTGACATCCATGGTGCGGTCTTTAAGCTCATCGGGCGAAACAATTTCGATAATCTCAAGCCCGTATCTTTCATAAATATCGGCGGTGTTAATGTTGACAGGCACATTTGCAACCGTTCTCTCATCCTCCACTCCAAAGGAGGTGTATGCGTTATACCAGAGAAAAATCGCGCAAAGCACCGACATTATCGCCAAAAAAGCACGGTTTTCAAATAGCATATCAAAATTTATTCTTTTTTTCTTCTTTTTATTTTGAGCCATTATTTATCCTCCTTTTCAGAAAGATTTTTTTCAGGCTTTCCTTTAAATGCACGTGAAAAACGTGATGTAAGATTGGAGAAGAAAAACCTTCCCGAATCCTCATCGTGCACTTCGGGGGCAAGTATGCTTACAAGGTTTGCGGTAAACTCGGTAAGATTGGAAAAACGCTCTATTCTGCCGTTTATGCAGATAGAAAGCATACCGGTTTCCTCAGAAAGAACCACAACAACCGCATCGGAGTTTTCGCTCATGCCTATCGCCGCTCTGTGACGGGTACCGAGATCGGGGTCAATTTCCTCATTTTGCGAAAGGGGCAGAATACAGCCCGCAGCGTAAAGCTTGTTATTGCGTATAATCATAGCGCCGTCGTGAAGCGGAGCCTTGTTGAAAAAAATGTTGCCTACAGCAGGTCCGCTGGGTATACTGTCGATAATTGTACCAGTGCTTATAATATCACCCAGCTTTGTCTCGCGCTCAAATACAGCAAGTGCTCCCATACGCTGTTTCTGAAGTGTGCGCAAGCCCTCGGAAAGCGCGTTGATGGTCTCAATGGTTTTAGTGTGATCCTCCTGTTCCTCTCCGCCCAGTATTTTAAAGTCTTTAAGCTTACTTCGTCCCACCCTTTCAAGAGCTTTTCGCAGCTCCGGCTGGAAAAGAATAACAAGCGCCAGCACACCGTTGTTTACAAGAGTGCGGATAAGATAATTGAGCAGATAAAGCTTTAAAACGTCCGACAGCACATAGGCAACGGCAATAATAACTATGCCCTTAATAAGCTGTTCGGCACGAGTCTCGCGCATCAGGCGCAGAAGCTTGTATATGATAAAGGAAACAATTGCAATATCAATAACATTGTAGACCTTTATGTTTGAAAAAAGATATCCGAAATTCTGCAATAAATCAGCCACTAATTAATCACCCGACCTCAATCATGCTATATAAACCCATTAAATATTTGTATTTAATTAATAATAGCACATTTCTTTTCTAATTTAAAGATATTTTTTGAACAATAAACTAACTTTTATCTAAATTTTATATGCTATTGTAAAACCGAAAAAAAATGTGCTATAATACATAAAGCAAAACGCCGAGGGCATGGCTCCCGGCGCAGTAAAATAATACAAAACTCAGTATAATGATTTGGGTACTATGACGGTTATGTCTCGTTCCAGCTTTTTGGCGTAATTAACAGTCTGAGCCGTTCCGCTGCGGACAATCCCCCTGTCCGGATCATATACGGCGATGATAGCTGCACAGTTGTCAACTATATATCTGTTTCTCATAAGATAAGCGTTGGGAGAAAAAACATCGTTGACATAGACTATATCGGAGCATTCTGCAAGAATATCGTTATACCGCCGGGTGTAGGAATCGCCGATGGAATCTATATGGTTTTTAAAGGGCACTACGGCAATCAGGTTTATGTTGTAAAAATCTTTTTTTGCAGCCAGAACAGCCTCCGCCGCCCAGATATCTATACCCATTGCCATCCCTGTATAGAAGTTGTAATATCCTTCACAGCATTTTTGGATTATCTTGCCCGATATTTCCTGTTTTAAAAGAAGGCAGTCGGGATGATATTCATTGTATTTATAGGTAAATCTTGCGGGTCTGTAGCCTGTAAATCCGCAGTTGCTGCTTATCATACCCCGGTCACCTCCTAAAATTCATATTTTAATTTTAGCATATATCATCATCATTTACAAGTGATTTTTACACACTTTTTTACACAAGGAGTCACGTTTTAAATATGGAAGAGCGATATAAAGAGCTTATAAAGCTGATAAACTACCACAGCCGCCGGTATTACGATATGGACGAGCCGGAGATAGACGATTATGAGTATGATATGCTCATGCGCGAATTAAAGGAAATCGAAGCGGCTCATCCCGAATGGATAGAGCCCGATTCACCCACTCAGAGGGTCGGAGGGAAAGCCTCAAACACATTCGAGCCGGTAATCCACAATGTACCTATGCAGAGTCTTCAGGATATGTTCTCACACGGGGAAATGGAGGGCTTTCTCGAAAAAATAATAAACGATTATCCCGGCACCGGGTTTACTGTCGAGCCCAAAATTGACGGTCTTTCGGTATCGCTCGAGTACCGTGACGGTCTGTTTGTGCGCGGCTCAACACGTGGAGACGGCCTTATCGGCGAGGATGTTACCGAAAACATCAGAACAATCCGCTCAGTGCCGTTAAAATTAAACACTCCCCTGCCCTTTCTTGAGGTGCGCGGAGAGGTCTATATGCCTCGCAGGGCATTCGAAAAGCTCAACGCCCGTCAGCTTGAGGAGGATCAAAAAACCTTCCGCAATCCCCGCAACGCCGCCGCAGGTTCGCTAAGACAAAAAAATCCCGCTATCACCGCGGAAAGAATGCTCGATATTTTTGTTTTCAACATTCAGCAGATAGAGGGAGCGCAGCTTACATCACACCGTCAGTCGCTTGACCTGCTCGGTGAACTCGGATTTAAAACTGTTCCTTTTTATAATTGCTATGAAAAAAAGAATGAAATCATCGAAGAAATCGAGCGTATAGGATCTCTGCGCGGCGAACTTTCCTTTGATATCGACGGAGCGGTTGTAAAGGTTGACAGCTTTGCACTGCGGGAACAGATAGGCACGACCTCAAAGTTCCCCAAATGGGCGGCGGCCTTCAAATATCCTCCCGAAGAAAAGCAGACAAAGCTTACCGATATTGAAATAAGTGTGGGAAGAACCGGCGTGCTCACCCCTGTTGCAGTACTTGAGCCGGTGCTTATTTCCGGCTCGCTTGTAGGCAGAGCAACCCTGCACAATGCCGATTTTATCAGAGAAATGGACATTCGCGTGGGCGATACCGTGCTTGTTCGAAAGGCCGGAGAAATTATCCCCGAGATTTTAACCGTCATGGAGCATGGAGCCGGCTCCGTTCCGTATATCTACCCCGACGTCTGCCCCTCATGCGGGGATAAAGCAGTACGCCTTGACGGTGAAGCGGCGACAAGATGCATAAACCCCGAGTGTCCCGCCCAGACTTTGCGCAACATTATCCACTTTGCCTCGCGTGATGCCATGGATATAGAGGGTCTCGGTGAGGCAGTTGTAGAGCAGTTTGTGTCGGCCGGACTTTTAAAAGGCATAGCCGATATTTACACCCTTAAAGCCGGGGATATCGCAGGTCTTGAGCGCATGGGCGAAAAATCCGCGCAAAATCTTACCTACGCTATCGAAAACTCAAAGCAAAACGATTTATACAAGCTTATTTACGCTCTCGGAATACGTCAGATAGGTCTGCACGCGGCCAAACTGCTGGCGCAGAAATTTAAAACAATGGACGCGTTAAAATCGGCGACCGAAGAAGAGATTTTATCTATTGACGGATTCGGAGCGGTCATGGCGGAAAGTCTGTGTAACTTTTTTGCTTCACCCCACGCTGAAAATATCCTGCAAAAACTCAAAGAATGCGGAGTAAATATGACAGCGCGGGAGAGCAGTTCCGACTCTCTTAAATTCGCGGGACTCAGTTTTGTTCTTACCGGCACTCTGCCCACCTACACAAGGGATGAGGCGGCGGCAATTATCGAGAAAAACGGCGGCAAGGTAGTTTCCTCGGTAAGCAAAAAAACAAGCATTGTGCTTGCCGGAGAGGCTGCCGGAAGCAAGCTTACAAAGGCGCAGACACTCGGAATAAAGATAATCGACGAAAACGAATTTCTTAAAATGCTTAATGACTAAAGCAACATTTGTCGGGTGATAAAAATGAAACTCTGCAGAAAAACAATTCTACTGTTTTTGTGTGTATGCCTTATATGCATGCCGCTGTGCTCATGTAAAGGCAAATACACCGATATCTACGGACCGGCCGTAGAAAAAATTATTGAAAGATATATTTCCTACGAGCAGTTCTTTTTAAGAAAAGGTATAATGATAAAGCTTGATACCACCGAGCAGTCCGAGCCCTATAAGGATCAGGAACCCGAAACAGCGCTGGTTTTGATCTGTGCGAGCGGCGTTAGCTACCGATTTGACAAAACCGGAATGTGTGAGGTTATTTTAGAACGTGAGGTTGAACATGTCAATTACAGGTTCAGCTTCTGTATCCGTTTTGTCGACGAAAAGAATACAATAATCCGCGCAAGCTCCTGGACAAAAAACAAAACCAATCTTTTTTACAACGGCTACTGCTACTATAAAAACGGAAAGTTCAAAAAGCCGGTAGACGATTCGGAAAAACTCCCTCCTGCCTTTTTTTCTTCGGAAAAACGCACTTCCGCAGATGTTATAACTGCCGATAATTACGTCAAGGCAGCATTTACCGGTACCGAGCTTATCGCTCTTTACAAAGAAGCTATGAAAAATTATGACGCAATCCTGGAAATCTCCAGACAGCCCATATAAAAGTTAACGGCTTTTCCCAAAACCGGGAAAAGCCGAAATTTTTTATCCGACAGCTTCAACCTTTGTGCAAATATACAGGTGAGCCCCTGTGCCGAATTTTATAAGTTTGTCTCCATACAAAAAATATACTATATTGGTAGGTTCGCCCGGTCCGTCGGAAACCGAAAGCATGGTTGCAGATTTTCCAAAATCCTTCTGGATATTTTCGTCGGTAAATCCGTAATCGTAAAGAGTTTCGGAGGAAACGGTCTGCACACTGTAACAGGGCGTGTCATAATGATAGCCGCAGCTCTCATAAAAATCCGTTCCGATGTGTACGGCCGAAGTACGCTCGGTTGCAAGTCCATCGTCGGGAAATACGTCCGAAACCCTTGCATTCTGGTAAATCCCGGTTACCTCCCAGTCGCCCTCAAACTGCGCCGTAAGCTCTCCTACCTCTGTGTTGTATCCGCCCTCGGGCTGCGAGCCGGTATTTATTACCCCGCCCTCTTTTTTACCTCCGCAGGAACAAAAAAGCGCAGCAATGAATAAAAAGCACATCAAGAGCGTAAGAATATTCTTTTTCATAAATTAATATCTCCTTGTATATGGTTATTTTTACTATAATAATATTATATTATATAGATTATTAGATTACAACCGTATAAATTAGTTTTATTTTAAATTTTTTCTTGTAATGGAAAATCAAATGTGTTATAATGCTTTTCCAGAAGTGAAAATAACACGGTCACAAAACCTATCGTTACTTTGACTTACTTTATGAAAAGAAGTGATAGTATGAAACGTACCGCTTATCTGGTTCTGGAAAACGGAAAAACCTTTAAGGGCAGTTATTTCGGCGCTCAAAACGAAATAACCGCAGAGATTGTATTTTTCACCGGTATGGTTGGCTATTTATCTGTATTGACAGATAAGAGCTATAAGGACAAGATGGTTGTCGCCACCTTCCCCGTTGCCGGCAATTACGGTATTATCCCCTCTAATTTCGAAAGTGATATCGCCGCCCCCGCTGCTTATATTGTTAAAAGTTGGTGTCAGTTACCTTCCAATTTTAGAAGTGAAGGTGACATTGACGCTTTTTTTGTAAGTAAGGTTATTACGGGTCTTTGCGATATCGATACACGTACACTTACCGAGATTCTTCGCGAAAACGGCAAAATGAAC
>JAFRVM010000225.1 GCA_017438505.1 Clostridia bacterium
GGGATTGGTTATGATAAATATATTAAACATTATTTGCAAACCGCTGCCGACAGACGCGCAAAGCGAGTCGGAGTGCAGACGCGGAGCGCTTGTCGAGGAAATAAAAAGCATACGCAGACGTATGAATTCAACCCGCCTGTGCTTCGAAAACGAATGCGACGAGGATATGATAGAGGCCTGCATATACGAGCTTGAAGCGCTCGGCGCGCGCCATCGCTATCTGACAAAGCAGCTCTGCAGCTGCGATTTGGACAAAAACGGAAGCAATTAATCATTTTTCCTCTTATTTATATAAAAATCAACCGTCAAACCGACATTTTTTGTTGACTTATTCAGTTTTTTATAGTAACATAAGTGTAGATACATAGACTCGATTCAAATGTTATAAATAGGAGGAACACAGTTATGAAAAAGCTTTTTGCTGGTATTTTATCTTTGTTGCTGATCGTCTCGGTAATGCCTTTAACTGCCGGGGCCGCAAATTATTCGGGCAGTATCAGCGAGACAATATCATGGGTAATCAACTCTTCCACAGGCGCAATGAACATTCTCGGCAGCGGCGAAATGCCCGACTACGAGCAGTATCAGGATGTCCCGTGGTTTGGCTATGTTTCCTCGGTTAAGTCCATCAGCTTTGATGCGAATATCAGGCGTATAGGCAACAACACATTTTATTCAATGCCCTATCTTGCCACAATCTCTCTGCCTAAAAACTGCAACAACATCGGCAAGTATGCTTTTGCTGACTGCAACAAAATATCAAAAATCACCGTTCCTGACAATGTAAACTTTATTGACGAATACGCGTTTTACAGCTGCGACGGACTTAAAACCCTCATTTTGGGCAACAAGCTTGCGACTATCGGTAAAAACGCCTTTTCCTACTGCCGTCAGCTTCCCACGGTAACACTTCCCGCTTCGATGCGCGTTATAGACGACCGTGCATTCCATTACTGCGATTCTCTCAGCAACATATCTCTTAATGAAGGTCTTACGACCATCGGCGCTCACGCATTTGATACCTGTTCGGCACTTATCGAAATAGGTATCCCCTCCACCGTGACATCTATCGGCGAGGATGCTTTCTTTAACTCCAACGCCCTTGCAGAGATAAACGTGGCATCCGCAAATACAACCTACAGCAGTATAAGCGGTGTTCTTTACAACAAAGCAAAAACCTCTCTTATTAAATTCCCTCCCCTTTCCTCCATTGACAGCTACAACCCGCCGTCAACACTTAAAACAGTTGAAAAAAATGCTCTTTATCACAACCTTATTTTGAAGAATATCGACTTTACAAGCGTTGAGACCTTCGGCAACAATGCAGTATACAACTGCACCGATCTTTTAAGCGTCAAGATTTCCGACAAGGCAGTAAATCTCGGTACAGGTCTTTTTGCCGCCTCATCGAGAGTAACTGTAAAATGCGTCAGAAACTCCGCAATGCATCTTTATTGCCAGCAAAACAACATTCCTTACAGCTTCGATTTCTTTATCAACAGTTTCCCCGTTACTTACTACGGCGTAGAAGGCAAGGGCAGCGCTCTCGTATCGGTTGAAGGTGCGCCGGAAGCAAACACAAGCGTTCCCGTCGGAAGTGTTGCAAACCTTTATCTGGCTGCAGGAAGATATAAGCTCACAATCACCAAGTCCGGCCACACAAAATGCACCGTTACCGGGTTTAATCCCCAAACCTCCGTGCTCGGCGCCTCCGATGTAATAATTTACGCCGGTGATATCAACGGCGACGGATATGTTAACGCAAAGGATAATTCTATTCTTACTGAAGTCTATGGCGTTCGTTTTGGAGTACAGGGCTACAACTCAAGCGCCGACTTTAACGAGGACGGATATATCAACGCAAAGGACAGAGCTATTCTTCTTATGAACTTCGCAAAAACCTCAAAGACTATCGCTCTGTAGCCTGTACTGTATTTAAAATTAAATAAATTATAAAACTTCATGCCAAAACATTCTTTTCAAAATGTTTTGGCATGGTTTTATGCATGGGAGGATTTTTTACGTCTAAGACCTTATCTTGCTTTTTAAACGAAGTTAAAGGTAAAAGGATCGCTTTGCTCGGCGCGGGAAAAAGCAACCGTCCGCTTGTAAAAATGTTTGTCGATGCCGGTGCCGCAGTTACCGTATGCGATAAAAAAGATAAAGAACAGCTTGCCGCTTTGCCCGGTATCGCCGAATATAAGGACAGAATAAAATTCAAAACCGGCCCGGATTATCTATCGGATATCGACGCCGATATAATTCTGAGAACACCGGGCATAAGCGCGCTTTCTCCTGCGCTAGTCGAATATAAAAAGCGCGGAATTGCGGTAACCTCGGAGGCCGAGCTTTTCTGCATGCTCTGCCCTGCCAAAATCATAGCAGTCACAGGCTCAAACGGCAAAACCACCACGACCACCCTTATTTATAAAATGCTGCGTGAGCAGGGGCATAACGCCTGGCTTGGCGGAAATATCGGCATGCCGCTGCTTCCGCTTGTCGGTCAGATGAGCGAAAATGATATTGCGGTCATGGAGCTTTCCTCATTTCAGCTTATGAATCTGACCCCCTCTCCCGATGTTTCGGTGATAACAAATATCTACCCGAACCATCTTGATTATCACCGCGATATGGAGGAATACGTCGGTGCGAAAAGAAATATCTTTCTGCATCAGGATTCTTTTTCCCGCACGGTGCTGAATATGGACGATGATGTTCTGTCTGGGTTCTCGGGCGAGGTCATAGGCCGCTGCGCTTTATTCAGCGCGAAAAAAAGACCGAATTTCGGCGCATATTTAAACGACAATAATCAAATAATGTTTGCCGAAAATGAAAAAGACATCTTCATTTGCAATAGAAACGAGCTTTTTCTGCCCGGTAAATTTAATCTTCAGAACTTTCTGGCCGCGGTTACCGCCGTGTGGGGTATTGCCGATATTGGCGCAATCACCGAAGTCGCCCGCACGTTTAAAGGCGTACGGCACAGGATCCAGTACGTCAGAACAGTTGACGGAGTAAGGTATTACAATGATTCCATTGCCACCTCCCCAAGCCGTGTAACCGAAGGGATACTCACCCTTTTTGACGAGAGAATAATTATTATCGCCGGAGGATACGATAAAAATATCCCCTTTGAGACCCTCGGCGACGCTCTTGCAAAAAAAACAAAGGCGGTAGTCTTAATGGGCAAAACCGCCGAAAAA
>JAFRVM010000226.1 GCA_017438505.1 Clostridia bacterium
AGCGCAAAAACCTTGAGTTTGAAGCGATTTTAAGTTAATATAATAGGAAGTACAAATAAAAAAGAGGTTTAAAGATGAAAAAGATAATATCAGTTTTTCTCGCCCTGACAATTTTCTGCTTTTCCGCTTCGGCAGCCGGAATGACCTACACCTTTGAGGATATTTGCGCCGAGGTCAGCTTTCCCGAAACATACCGCGTACTGACAAGCGACAATCTCGACCAGCGGGCAGATCTGCTTGCCGAGCTCGGCTATACCAAAGAAACTATGGAGAATATTTTTAAGACTGAGGCAGCGTTTGCCATCGCCTTTTCCATGGACAGGGATGCAGAAATCTGGTTTCGGGGTTATACCACTTCCGATTCCGAGCAGGCCTTTAATATGGACGATTTTACAGCGCAGGACAGACAAACCTATATCGATTCGGTGACCGCCGATACGCAGAACACCTATAAGTCTGCCGATTTTATAAGAGGTGAAAACGGAGTTTTCTTCCGCACCGAGTACACAGACGGCACACACGAATCAGTCACCTATATCACAATAAAAAACGGCGCATACTACACGCTCACCCTATCAAAACAGTCGGAGGGGGAGCTTACACCTCAGCAGCTCGAGGACATAAAGCAGAGCTATATGTCGCTAAAGTTTACCGAAATAAAGAAAAACCCCAATAAAACTTCGATATCAAAAAAGGTTCTGCTGATAATATGCACCGGCATACTTTCGGTTTCCGCATTTGCAATTGCCGTTGTTGTTCTTAAAAAAATGGGTTATATCGGAAAAAAGGACGGCAAATCAAAGCCCACCGGCAAACCTAAAAAGCTCAAACTGAAAAAATAAAATGGACAGTGTTTTTGAAAAAATTTACGAGGTCGTGCGGCAAATTCCCTGCGGCAGGGTGGCCACCTACGGTCAGGTAGCACGTCTTGCCGGCAACTCGAGATGGGCGCGCGTTGTGGGCTACGCCCTGCACTGCAACCCCTCGCCCGATACCATTCCCTGCTACCGCGTGGTAAACCGTCTGGGTCAGCCCTCGGTCGCCTTCGCCTTCGGAGGTAAAAACCGTCAGGTGGAACTTCTCAAGGCCGAGGGGATAGAGTTTATCGACGGCAAAGTAGATATGGAAAAATACAGATGGGAAATAGATATCATTTGACATAAAACGAACGGAGCAAAAAACATGGATTTTAATAAATTTATTCTTTTTGACGGCGCAATGGGCACAACCCTGCAAAAAATGGGACTTTCGGCGGGAAAAAAGCCCGAGCTGATGAATACCCGGCAGCCCGATACCATTTTAAAGGTGCATAAAGCGTTTGTCGACGCGGGCGCGGACGTCGTCACTACAAACACCTTCGGCGCAAGCAGCCTGAAACTCGGCAGCGACGCAACGCCGGAGCAGGTAATATCTGCCGCCGTTAAAATTGCTAAAGAATCCGGCGCAAAATACGTCGCGCTGGATATAGGTCCTACAGGGGCACTGATGGAACCGGTAGGCACAATGACCTTTTCCCAGGCCTATGAGCTTTATAAGGAGCAGGTCGTCGCGGGATACGCGGCGGGTGCAGACGCGATAATTATTGAAACAATGTCCGATATGCTCGAGACCAAAGCGGCAATGCTGGCGGCAAAAGAGAACAGCACTCTGCCCGTGCTTGTCACCATGACCTTCGGCGAGGACGGCAGAACATTTCTCGGAGTCTCTCCCGAAGCCGCCGCGGTAACTCTGTGTTCACTCGGCGCGGATGCCGTGGGCGTAAACTGCTCGCTCGGTCCCAGTGAGCTTTTGCCGGTTGTCGAGAAAATAGCTCAGTATTCCACCGCTCCGGTTATCGTTCAGCCGAATGCCGGCCTGCCGGTGCTTGTCAACGGAGTTACCACCTTCCCCGTGGGAGCGCAGGAGTTTGCAAGCTGCTGCTCTGCTTTTCTTGATATGGGTGTTACAATTCTCGGCGGCTGCTGCGGCACTACCCCCGACCACATATCCCGGCTGCGCGAGCTGCTTGACAGCCGTCAGCCCAAAAAGAGAGAAATAAAAAAAATCACCGCCTTTACCGGCACGCAAAACCTTGTTGTGCTCGATAATAATACGGCGATAATAGGCGAGCGAATAAATCCCACCGGCAAAAAGAAGCTTAAAGAGGCTATACGCTCGGAGGATTTTGGATATATAATCGACGAAGCCATAAAACAGCAGGAAAACGGCGCGGATATCCTTGACGTAAACGCAGGTCTGCCCGATATAAACGAGCCCGAAATGCTTGTAAAAATGGTACGCCGCATTCAGGCGGCAACCCCTCTGCCCCTGCAGATAGACAGCTCCGACCCCGCTGCCGTCGAAGCGGCTGTGCGTGTGTACTGCGGCAAGCCCATTATCAATTCGGTAAACGGCAAAGAGGAAAGCCTTGCCGCAATTTTGCCCATTGTGGCTAAATACGGCACGGGCGTTGTCGCACTCACCCTTGATGAAAACGGAATTCCCGAGACTGCCGAGGGCAGATTCGCAATTGCAGAAAAGATATTAAAACGTGCCGAAGCGCTCGGCATTGCACGCGAGAACGTGCTTGTAGACTGTCTGGTGCTAACCGCATCGACAAATCAGAAGATGGTTATGGAAACCCTGCGCGCGGTCACAATGGTAAAAACCCGCCTTGGACTTAAAACCGTGCTGGGTGTGAGCAATGTATCCTTCGGCCTGCCTAACAGAGAGCTTATCAACAGCACATTTTTGGCGGCGGCCTTCGGCGCGGGTCTCGATATGCCCATACTCAATCCCATGTCTGCGGCTTATATGAATGTTGTCGATTCCTTTAAGGTACTCAATAATGAGGATATCGCCGCCGAAAAATTTATCGAGCGGCACTCTGCTGTTTCCGCCGAAGCTCCCGCTCAAAACGAGAGCGGCGGGGATCTGACGCAGATAATTGTCAGCGGCAGACGCTCTATGGCGGCACCTGCTACCCGTGAGCTGTTAAAAACCAAAACAGCCGTTGAGATTATCAACGAGTATTTTATTCCCTCTCTCGATATTGTCGGTGAGCGCTTTAAAAAGGGCGAAATCTTTTTGCCCCAGTATATAGCGAGCGCCGAAACGGTCAAATGCGGGTTTGACGTGCTGAAATCGGAGAGTACTCAGGGGAATCACAACCGCGGTGAGATAATTTTGGCGACCGTTAAGGGAGATATCCACGATATTGGCAAAAACATTGTGCGTATGCTGCTTGAAAATTACGGCTACAAGGTCATCGACCTGGGCAAGGACACCGATCCGCAGCTTATTGTCGATACCGCGCTTGCAACAAAGTGCAAGCTTGTGGGACTGAGCGCACTTATGACAACCACTGTAAAATACATGGAGGAGACCATCACCGCTTTGCATAACGCCGGAGCAACCTGCAAAACGGTAGTCGGCGGAGCGGTGCTTACCGAGGAATACGCCAAAATGGTGGGCGCAGATTACTACGCAAAGGACGCTGCCGAATCGGTACGCGTGGCAGACGAGATCTTCGGCAATAAATAAAAGGAAAAAATAACAGGGAGATATTTCAAAACGAAATATCTCCCTGTTTGGTTTTAAGGGTAATAAAGTACCGCCTTTTTACTAAACAACCCGAATTTTGCACCTATTTTTGCTCAGCTATGATTTGCTCTAATATATCAACAGCATTAGCAACCATTTTCGGGCAGAATTCAGTAAATAAATTGTTCTCAAGTGCAAATTTAACTCCTTCTGCGGTAGATATATCACATCTCAGTAAATCATTACATAAATACGATCCGCACATTTCTGCAAACCGGTTCATCATTTTATCATTAACTTCATTTGCAGTAAATCTGCTTTCAGTATCCATTTTGTCATACTGTCCATACAAAGAGCCCAATACCATTAAAGCTCCTGTACAAGCGCCGCACACTTCACCTTTTCGCATACCGCTTCCAAAGCATGCGCCCAGCTTTAACGCCTGTTCTTCTGTCAAGCCGCATTCATCGGCAAATGCCGCCAGCACCGCTTGGGAACAGTGAAATTTTCTGTTGAAATAATCTAATGCCTTCTCTTTATGCAGCATTTGTTTTAATCCTTTCCCATGGATACTTTTTGATTGATATATCTCAGCAAGGTTCAATTTGTATACTTCTATTATAACTCAAACAAATGTAAAATGGGATATTATAAATTATTCGGCTGTATCTTCTACCTCGTCTATTGATTCTTCAATAGCCTCTTCAAGCTCTTCTTCGGTATCAAACTCATAGTCCTTGCCGGGAAGGATTGCGTTGAGCAGAATACCTGCGATGGAGGCGACAGCCAAACCGGTCAGAGATATAGTCAAACCGGTCACGTTAAAGCTTATTCTGCCTATAGCGTTGATGCCGAAGGTAGAAACAAGGATAACTGCGGCAATTATCAGGTTGCGGCTCTTTGTAAAGTCAACCTTGCTCTCTACGATGTTACGAACACCGACAGCGGCTATCATTCCATAAAGCACAAAGGAGATACCGCCGATAACTGCGGTAGGGATAGTTTCAATTGCTGCGGCAACGATGGGCAGGAAGGAAATGCATCCTGCAAAATAGGCGGCTATACGCACTACCTTGGGATCGTAGACTCTGGTGAGAACGAGAACGCCGGTGTTTTCGCCGTATGTAGTGTTTGCGGGAGCGCCAAACAGCGATGCAAGTGTGGTAGCAAGACCGTCACCGATAAGTGTGCGATGCAGACCGGGCTTTTTGATATAGTTCTTGCCAACGGTCGAGCTTATAGCGGAGATATCGCCAATATGCTCCATCATGGTTGCGAGAGCCAGAGGAACTATAGCGACTATAGAGGAAACAATAAGGGAAGTGTTAGACCAGTCGATAGCCAGGACGGTGGCTTCTTTCTTGATGGGGACACCGACCAGATTGTTCCAAATATTGCCGGAGGCTATGTTGTTGAATACATTTACAACAGGGGTGAAATCAACATTTTTGCCGGTAAAGATCGCGGGAGCCGCCTTTGTCAGCTCAGGGTTGATAGCGGAGGCTATATCCAAACCGACTGCCACGGCGTAAGCGCACAGAACGCCCAGCACTATAGGAACGATCTTTGCCATGCCCTTGCCCCATATGTTGAAGATAATAACAACAAACAGAGCAACCAGAGCTATCAGCCAGTTGGTGGCGCAGTTCTCAACGGCACCGCCGGCAAGCTGCAAACCGACGCAAATGATGATAGGGCCGGTAACAACGGGAGGGAAGAACTTCATAACTCTCTTTATGCCAATGATGCGAATAAGAGTGGCAAGCACAAGGTACAAAAGACCGGCGCATGCAACGCCGAGACACGCATAAGGCAAAAGCTGTGCGTTGGTCATGCCGTCCTGTCCTGCAAGGGGAGCTATTGCTCCGTAGCCACCGAGGAATGCAAATGAAGAACCGAGGAACGCGGGAACCTTGCCGCCTGTGATAAAGTGGAATAGCAGAGTGCCGAGACAGGCAAAGAGCAGGGTGGTTGAGATGCTCAAACCGGTAAGCATAGGTACAAGCACAGTTGCGCCAAACATAGCAAACATATGCTGAATGCCAAGTACGGTCATCTTGCCCTTGCCTAAGACACGGGCGTCGTAGATAGCTTCATTGCCGATTACTTTTTTCTCTTTTTTTGACATTTTACTACCTCCATAAAAATATTTGCTTCATTTATTTTGCAAGGCCTTATTGCCCCAATCAACTATTTTTTCTAATAAAACGCCCGGATTATCGGAATGATAATCCGAGCATTATTCTATTTCATCATATCGGAAGTAAAAGTGATGATTTCGGCTTTGTCGATAGTAACAGCCTGTAAGGGCTTGTCGTTTGAATCGGTGGCGACCGACGCGATTTCGTCAACAACGTCCATGCCGGCAAATACCTGACCGAAAACGGTGTGACCTCTGTTAATCTTGTTAAAAGCACCGTCAAGATAATAGTTTCCGCCGTAGTTTGCATACAGCTTTCTGATATTTTCGGGGACAATATCCCCTTGGGTAAAAGCATAGTAGTAATTGCTCAGTGCAAGCTGCAATGTCGCTTCGTCATTGCCGTACATCTGATATATCTGACTGTAATAGCTGTCGCAGTTTTGCTGGATAGCCGCCCAGTCATAGCCTTCGGGGCTTACGCCCGCCTGATTGATAAAGAACTGGCTGCCGTTGGTGTTTGCGCCGCTGTTTGCCATAGAGAGCGAGCCGCGGATATTAACCCTGTTGGGAGAAAATTCGTCCTCAAACTGGGTACCCCATATGCTTGTGCCGCCGGTGCCGTTGCCGTTGGGGTCTCCGCCCTGAATCATAAAGTCGTTCATAACACGGTGGAAGGTAAGACCATTATAGTAGCCGTTATTAATAAGACCCTTGAAGTTTTCAACCGTCTTGGGAGCCTCATTCGGGAAAAGGCGGATGTAGATATCGCCGTGATTTGTGCGCAGAACGGCAATTTCCTCACCCTCGGCGGGAAGATTTAGCTGATCGGAGTAATCGCAGGCCGCAAAAGAAGGAATGAGTCCTCTGTCTTTTTTTCCGCTGTCGTTGGTTTCGGATGAAACTTCTGAGTCAGCAGAGGGAATAATGCCGTTTCCATCTGACTCTGTTGAGATCCTGGATTCGGAAGATGGGACATTGCTGCTGTCGTTTTTTCCGCTGCTCAGCACAACGGCAAGAACAATACCCAAGGCGACAAGCGCGACCGCTATAAAACCGAGAGCGATATACAGTTTATTTTTATTCCAGAAATCCTTAATATCAATATTCAAAGCTTTGTCCTCCGTACTGTTTTTCTGACAAAAAGTATACCATATTCTGCTGTAATACTCAACACATTTTTAAAATAAAAGCGACTAAATTAGCCCGCAAATTTTGGTTAATATTAATCCTTTTTCCCGCTCACGCTTATATAGCT
Source organism: Clostridia bacterium (assembly GCA_017438505.1). Lineage (GTDB taxonomy): Bacteria > Bacillota > Clostridia > Oscillospirales > Acutalibacteraceae > RGIG2835. The sequence goes on from JAFRVM010000226.1 coordinate 6,921, forward strand.
TGTCACAAAACGGCTTATAATATATTCGGCGTAGCCGCTCTCAAGCTCTCTGTCCCTAATGCCGTCGGGGTCGTTGGCAAGAAAAACAACTGTATCCCCCACTTTTTTGTAACCGTAAATAACCATGCAGTGTCCGGCAAGCATCGGGTTATTCTCGCTGCATTGTGAGAGCACCAACTCTCCCGCGGAGATATCCTCAATAATATTTTCCGCGCTGACCTGTCTGTACGCAAAATCCACACCGTTTTCCTTTAAGATATCCGTTATCTGCTGCATCCACCACCCACCCTTTATTTCCGGGTAGATTTTTCGCAAATCATCAGGGCGGACATCGCTTTCCGGGTCGCTCCACTTAAGCGCCATGCAGGTTATGGCGGGCATACAGTTTACAGCGGCGTATTCGCTGCCGTCGTTCTGGTCAACGTACCAGTCGTAGGAGCGCCGATTGATCACTTCTTCATTCTGCACGCCGAGCCGGGCTTCCTCTTTAAGCCTTTCAAGCCACATGACGGCGCTGTGCACAGCCTGCTGATAGTTAAGAGCGCCGCTCTGCCCGGTTTTTCTTACAAAATCGACTGCAAATTGGTTAAACTCAGCCTTTGAAGGTCGGTAATAGGGCTCATAGTACTGACCGCAGAACATGGGCGGCAGCAGACCGTAGGCGCAAGCAGCCGAACAAAAGGGACTTTCGGTATCGCAGAAGCTGTATGGCTCAAACCTCTGTCCGGGTAATATTTCCTCATAAGCGGTGACAAGCAGTTTTGCCAGGTCGCTTCTGCTAAGTCTGTTTTTATCGCCGTAACCGAGGTCGTAAAGACTTTCGGGATCGATATTCGGCACGTCGCGGCCGCAGTAATAAACATTAAGATAAAACAAAAGCGTCCTTGCGGCGTAGCTGTCGCTTATCTTTTCACCGCCCGTGCCGAGATTATTCATCTGCAAAACGCGAGTTTTTTCGCTTATCAGCCTGCATGCGTCCTCGCCCGTCGCCTCACAAAACTTTACATCCTCGGAAAATGCGCCCGCCTGCACGGTCTGCGGACTTTCTTTGCAGAAAATATTTTCGCAGGCTTCGAGCATTTTGCCAAGCTCGTCCTTATTTACCGGCTGACCGTAACCTTCAAAACTGACGTCTATCCCCGCACGCGCAAGCTCAAAAATGTCAAAAATATACTCCGCGGACGAAAGAGCCGCGGTATCGTCAAGGGCGGGAACGCTGCACCTGCCGCTTCGGTTAATCAAAACATCGGGCAGGGAAAGTATTATTTTTTCATCTATATAAATCCCCGATGTAAGGCGGCAGTTCTCTTCATCTTCCCTCAAAAGATTGTACTTTATCATAGCTCCGTCGGCTCTTTCCGCGCAGTCTCTCGCGATTTTAAAGTACTTTTCAAGCTGTGCGTTGAGCTGCTGAGAATTCTTTGTCCCGATAACCACAGGCAGTCCGTTTTTCTCCCGCAGCGTAAGATTTTGACTGCACGAGCCGAAAACAAAAATTGCCGCCAGAATCGCGGCAAAGCATACGGTAATTTTAAACGAACGAAAAGCCTTCATAAAATGTCGCCCTTTCTCTTGATTTATTCCCCAAAAAGGTATAATCTATAAGGTAAAGCAAAAATGTTGGAGGATTATGATGAAAATTCTTGCCATAGAGAGCTCCTGTGACGAAACAGCCGCCGCCATAGTGGAGGACGGACGCAAAACCCTTTCGGCCACGGTAGCAACACAGATTGACAGGCATAAAATATACGGCGGGGTCGTGCCCGAGATCGCCTCCCGTCTGCACGCCGAGGCCATCTGCCCGGTAACGCAGGAAACCCTTGATAAAGCCGGTCTGACCCTTTGCGATCTTGACGCAATCGCCGTAACCTACGCGCCCGGACTTATCGGCGCTCTGCTTGTAGGGATCAACTTTGCAAAAGGGCTGAGCGAAGCGACCGGTCTGCCGCTTATTCCGGTTCACCATCTGCGCGGTCATATCGCCGCCAATTACATAGCTCATCCGCAGCTGAAACCGCCCTTTTTGTGTCTTGTGGTCTCGGGCGGCCATTCGCATATAATAAAGCTTGACAGCTATACCGATTTGCGCGTTATAGGCTGCACCCGTGACGACGCGGCGGGCGAAGCCTTCGACAAGGGCGGCCGAGCCATGGGACTGCCCTACCCCGGCGGGGTTCACGTCGATAAAATCGCCGAAAGCGGCAATCCAAACGCCTTCAAGCTGCCCTACCCCCACACCGAAAAGCCATTTGATTTTTCCTTTTCCGGTCTTAAGACCGCAATAATAAACTGGGCGGAAAAGGATTTTTCATAATGTTGATTTTAGCTTCCGCGTCACCGAGAAGGCGCGAGATATTAAAACAGGCAGGCATGGATTTTGAGGTCATGGTTTCCGATATAGAGGAAAAGGCTGACCCGTCCCTTTCCCCGTCGGAGCTTGTTGTTTGTTTAGCCCGTCAGAAGGCGGAAAACGTTTTTCAAAGAGCAGGAGGAAAAACCGTTGTTGCGGCGGATACGGTCGTAGCCCTTGAGGGCAAAATTCTCGGCAAGCCGAAGGATGAAAAAAACGCGTTTGAAATGCTTAAAGCTCTGAGCGGAAAAACCCACGAGGTCTTTACCGGAGTATGCGTTATAAAAGACGGAAAATCTCAAAGCTTTTTTGAGCGTACAGAGGTTGATTTTTACCCTCTTTCCGACGAGGATATTTCATCTTATATCGCAACGGGCGAGCCGATGGATAAAGCCGGAGCTTACGGCATACAGGGAAAAGGCTGTACGCTTGTAAAGGCGGTACGCGGCGATTTTTACAACGTTGTGGGTCTTCCGATAGCAAAGCTCAGCCGTCTTTTGAAATAAAACTATTCTTTTGAAGGGAATCCGTATCATGGAGTACACCTCTCTCTCGAAAAAGGCGAAAAGCCTTATGCTTTTCACGCAGTTTTTCAAGTCTCTTTTGTTTTTCCTCGCCCTATGGATAATACTGTTTTTTTCTTTACGAAAAACGGAGTTTGAATACTTTGATATTTTGACCGCCTGTATGGGTGCATTGTGCGTTTTGAGCGTGATAATACTGCCCCTGCTGCGTTATAAACGCTATCGTTACATGATAGCGGACGACAGGATAGAGCTGACAGAGGGAATTATTTTTGTCAGGCGAAGCATCGTCCCGATCGACAGGATATATCAGACCGATATCATATCGGGGCCCGCGGATAATCTTTTCGGTCTTGTCAAGCTCACCGTTATCACCGCCGGTTCAGCGGTGACGATCAAATTTCTGGAACCGGAAACGGCGGATAAGGCCGCGATAAAAATAAACAAAAAGCTCTCAAAAGCCGATGGAGAAAA
>JAFRVM010000227.1 GCA_017438505.1 Clostridia bacterium
AGAAAAATGTTGTATAATACTCCATATGTACAGAAGCAAAGATTTAAGGGAACAGGCAGTCCGATACAGGAAGGCAGGTCATTCGGCTGTGGAAACCGCGGAGGCGTTCGGAACGTCCGATGACACGATTTACAGGTGGGAGAAACAGTTTGACGACACGGGCGACCTCTCGACAAAAAAACGGAGTGTCAGGCACTCAAAGATTGCCCCCGATGAACTGAGGAAATATGTGGAGGAAAATCCTGACAAGATGCAGACTGAAATCGCCGAGCATTTCTCGGTAACGCCTGCGGCAATCTGCAAGCGGCTGAAGCAGCTCAGAATCACCCGTAAAAAAAACGACGGTCTACAAGGAGCAGGACGAAAAAAAGGTAGCCGAGTACCTTGAGAAAATAAAGTACATAAAAAAAGAGAACCTCGTCTATGTCGATGAGAGCGGCTTCAGCAAGGAATATTACAGGGAGTACGGCTACGCCCCCCGCGGCAAGAAAGTCCATGCGAAAATATCAGGGATGAGATACGCAAGAAAGAACATCGTCGCGGCGAAAAGGATGGGTGTAGCATTCGCCGAGAAACTGTACGACGGAACGACCACGGCAGCCGTGTTCAACGGCTGGTTTGAGGACTGCCTGATTCCCATGCTCAATGCGGGCGATGTAATCATAATGGACAACGCAAGGTTCCATTCCAAAGAGAAACTGGCAGAAATCGCGGCACGTTACGGCACAAAGGTGGTATTTCTACCGCCCTATTCACCTGACCTAAATCCAATCGAGAAATTCTGGGCGAACCTCAAGCGCTACGTCAGGAACAATGTCCACAAATACAAGACACTGGAGGAGTGTATTTTGTCTTATTTTTCAAGTTAATTGACTATATTGATACGCATAAAGAGGCCGCTTCGCCGTTACTTCCGTCGCCACTGGCTCCTCCAGCACAAGACATGATACAAATGCTTACTACTATGCATAAGGTAAGAATAAAGGGTCTTGTTAAAAAATTTAAGATTACCCCCCCCCTTTTTTTTTCATTTCTTAATTCATACTTTAAATAAAGTTTGTTCATAAGCTTTTCTCCTTAATAAAAAAGTTTACTTTTATGCAGAAACATTAAAATTGTTTTTCAATTTTTATTTTATAACAAGTTTTTTTATTTTGTCAATGAAATTTGGATTTTATAGCAAAATCTCTATTAACAACAGAGACAAACGAAGGCTACGAAAAGACTACGGAAAACATTGCGGCAGCTTGCAAACTTAGAGTCTTTCGGTAGAAGATAGAAAAAACAGCATAAAAAAACTGCCCCCGAAGGGGCAGACCGTAAGATTAATAGTATTCTACAGTGCAAGATAATCTTGCGTTTGACAGATCCAAACCTTCTGGAGCATAAACCTTCGTAAGCCTGGTCATATAGAAAGCCCTAGTTCCTACACTTGCCAGGGTGCTCGGCAATCTAAGTTCACCCGTAAGACGTGCTTGATTGAACGCATCATCTGCAATAGAGGTAACTCCTTCAGGAATGTTTATTGTCTTAAGGTCACTTTGGAAAAAAGCATACTTCCCTATGCTCGTTATGGTAGGCGGCAAGGTAATGGCTACAAGGGAGCCCCTGTGCTTTTCTGTTGCAGTAGAATTTGTATTCCATCTAGCAGCCAAACCATCAAATGCATCGGTCGGAAGAGACGTTAAGCCAGTACATTCAGACAAATCAAGCGTAATATATACATTTTCCATATCACCAGATGTAGCATTTCCTTTAATTTTTGCCTTTAACTGGCTGATATTGCTGTCTGTAACATCAGTCAGCTTTATTTTATACGGACTTGCCTCAGAACTTGTTGTACCGAAATCTGTTGCTGCAAGGAACTCATTAACGGAAAGTGTCATTACACTTGTTCCAGAAGAGTCCCACTGGGCATAAAGGGTTATATCGCCCGTTATGGCAGTGCTAAAGCTGAACTGTGTCGGGCTATCGGGCGAAATAGACCAAAAGGAGAAAGTTTTTCCTGTAAG
>JAFRVM010000228.1 GCA_017438505.1 Clostridia bacterium
ATGATTTCCTCGTTGTCGGTGTAAATGCTGTTGAACTGCTCTTTTGTAATATAATCCGTTTCGAACAATAGCTCCAACCAGTATGCAGACTCCTCAGATTCTTTCAGAGCAATCGCGAGTTTTGCCGTGAAATCCGCAGTGCCCTGTCCCCGGTATGCTTCCCGGCAATTCGCGCCGATGCTTGTCCCGCTGCGCAGCAGTTGTTTGGAAAGAACGAATTCGTGTTTTTCGGTCGTCAGATATTGATAAAGCCTTATGATCCTAATTGCAAAACACTTGCTTTTCACCAAAACAGTATTATCCCGCATTACCCTTCTCCTTCCACATATTTCTTAATTCTTAATTCATAATTCTGAATTATTCTCGTGGTTCCATACGTACTTCGTGTATCTTCCCCCGCTGATTTTCAAAATAACGCCGTTGTTTTTTAATTCGGCTATTGCCCGTTCAACCGTAACTTCACTGATATCCGGACAAAGCGCAACGATCTCCGTTTTGGTGATCGGCCCGATATGGTTTCGTATGATTTCCTTCACTCGATCCGCTTTTGACAGTTTTGTATTTGTCAACAGCTCGACTCTGCTTTCAAACTCCCGATAGGCGGCAACGATAATACCCAACATATATCTGACGAAAGGCGCATAATCGTTTTCTCCCTCATGCCAATTATCAGAGCTGTCCTGTAATACCTCATAATACGTTTCTTTGCTGTCGGCAATCAGCTTTTCAATACTGACATATTTTCCGACATTATATCCGGCGCGATAGAGAAGAAGCAGCGTCAGCAGCCGGCTCATACGTCCATTGCCGTCGTTGAATGGATGGATGCAAAGAAAATCCAGAATAAACATGGGGATCACAACCAGCGGATCAAGGTCGGAATCTTGAATCGCTGCGTCAAAGCCATCGCAAAGCTTCTGCATGGCTTCCGGCGTTTCCCACGAGGCGACAGGCTGGAAACGGACCGTCCGCGTTCCGTCCGCGTGGTCTTCGGCAATAACGTTATCGCTGTTCTTATAGTTGCCGCCGATGGATTTTCCGCTGAATTTATAAAGATCTCTGTGCAACTGAAGGATCAAAGACGGACGCGGGGGAATATAGTCATAGCTTTCATGAATCGTCGCCAGCACGTCCCTGTACCCGGCAATTTCTTTTTCACTGCGGGTGCGCGGCATCGTTTTATCGCGCACAAGCTGCTTCAAGCGCTCGTCGGTCGTGATGATACCTTCAATTCTATTGGACGCCTCCGTGCTCTGTATCTTTGCAAGTTCAAGCAACTGTGTAAGCGCGTCGGGCTTGGCTTCAATAAACAGAGTTTGTTTTCCTCTGTATTCGTGGATCGCAGAAAGCAATCCCACGACATCCGAAGATAATAATTTTTCGTATTCTTTTTTATAACAGAATTCTCTCATTGCAGCATTCCTCATTTTATCTGCATCATATTTTACCACAATGATGCAATTATATTATATGCCTCAGAGAAGGCCTTGTCAAGCTATTAATTGCATCAAATTTTTGTATTTTGATGCAATTGTTCGTTCGTCCTGTGTTGACGGATGGCTACAGTTCGATGAAAAACCGTCAGTTCGACAAACAAAAAAACAGCCGCCCGAAAGCGACTGTTTCTCTTTCACTTATACCGAATTATAAATTCACACGTCAGGAAGGAATCTCCCGCCCTCACGGTGAGGGTGTTCGACATAAGCGGCATATGGCGGAGCTTGTAAAATTATGTAAAAAAGAACCGGATTGGAGCAAATCCACCGCCTACACCGTGCTGCGGCGGCTGTGCGAACGCGGACTGCTCCGAAATGAGGACGGCGCGGTAGAAGCGCTGATCAGCGAGAATGAATACCGCACATGAGTTGATTGGCAATCAGAGAAAAAAGCTCCGCTGCGAGCATTCTTTTTGGCAGCCCGCAGCGGCTCCTTGATTCGTTGAATTCTTTACTCTTCCCCATTGAATACCGGCACGGAAATG
>JAFRVM010000229.1 GCA_017438505.1 Clostridia bacterium
GCCAAGGTTCTTCCCGCCGAGGAAGCTATCGGCTACATGAAGGAAAAGGCTCAGAAGTTCATGAAGAAGGGTAAAGAGATCGTTGAAATGAACGAAAGAGCTATCGACGCAGGCGCAACTGCTTACGTTAAGATAGACGTTCCCGCCGACTGGGCAAACGCTGTCGATAAGGACGCAGAGACCCTTTCCGGCGACAGAGAAGCTCTTGTTAACATGGTTAACGATATCATGGTTCCCGTTGGAAAGATGGACGGCGACTCGCTGCCTGTTTCCAAGTTTGTAAGCCACGTTGACGGTACATTTGAGCAGGGCGCTTCCGCCTTCGAGAAGAGAGGCATCGCCGTTACCGTTCCCGAATGGAACGCCGAAACCTGCGCTAAGTGCAACAAGTGCGCATTTGTTTGCCCCCACGCTACCATCCGTCCCTTCGCTCTGAGCGATGAGGAGGCTGCGGCAGCTCCCGCAAACACAAAAATCGCTCCCAAGCCCATTGTTAAGACAAATTATAAGTACACCCTCGCTGTTTCTCCCATGGATTGTATGGGCTGCGGCGTCTGCATAGGCGTTTGTCCCACAAACTCCCTCAAGATGGTTGCCCGTGAATCTCAGGAAGACCAGCAGCAGGTATTTGATTACTGCGTAGCCAAGGTTACCGAAAAGCCCGAAACAACCGCTGCTATCAACGCTATCTCCAGCCAGTACAAGCAGCCCCTGCTCGAGTTCTCCGGTTCCTGCGCAGGCTGTGCCGAGACGTCTTACGCACGTCTTATCACTCAGCTCTTCGGCGACCGTATGTACATCTCCAACGCAACAGGATGCTCGTCCATCTGGGGCGGTCCTGCCGCTACATCCCCCTACACCGTTGATAAGAACGGCAGAGGTCCCGCATGGGCAAACTCCCTCTTTGAGGACAACGCCGAGCATGGCTTCGGTATGTACCTCGGCCAGAAGGCTATCCGCACAAACCTCATTGAAAAGGTAAAAGAGATCTCCGAGTCCGACAGCGCTTCCGACGACCTCAAGGCAGCAGCTATCGCTTATCTTAACACCGTTGACGACGGCAAGGCAAACGCCGACGCTACCGCCGCTCTCGTTGCAGAGCTCGAAAAGGTAGCCGACAAGTGTGACCTTTGCGGTTCTGTTTACGCTCAGAAGGATTACCTCTCCAAGAAGTCCGTATGGATCTTCGGCGGTGACGGCTGGGCTTACGATATCGGCTTCGGCGGACTTGACCACGTTCTCGCTTCGGGCGAAGATGTAAACATCATGGTATTCGATACCGAGGTTTACTCCAACACAGGCGGTCAGGCTTCCAAGGCTTCCCAGATCGGTCAGGTTGCTCAGTTTGCAGCAGCAGGTAAGGCAATCGCCAAAAAGTCCCTTGCCGAGATTGCTATGAGCTATGGCTACATCTACGTTGCTCAGATAGCTATGGGCGCTGACCAGAATCAGACCCTCAAGGCTATGATGGAAGCGGAAAGCTACCACGGTCCTTCGCTCATTATCGGTTACGCTCCCTGCGAGATGCACAGCATCAAGGGCGGTATGACCAACTGCCAGGCAGAAATGAAGAAGGCTGTTGACGCCGGTTACTGGAACATGTTCCGCTACAACCCCGCTCTCAAGGCTCAGGGCAAGAACCCCTTCACCCTTGACAGCAAGCCTGCAACAGCAAGCTACCGCGACTTTATTATGAACGAGGCTCGTTACTCCTCGCTCACACGCTCCTTCCCCGAGCGCGCAGAGGCTCTGTTTGCTCAGGCAGAAGAGACATCTAAGGACAGATACGCTCACCTGCTCAAGCTCCAGGCTCTGTACAGCACCGAGGAGGCATAGCCTCCATTTGATGCTCCGGCGTCACGTAACTTTGTACGCTATATAAAGTAATAATCTTATGCAAAAACCCCCGGGCAGCGGAAGCTGCTCGGGGGTAGTTGTTTTAAGCGGAAAAAATCAGCCTCCCTTGCCCTAAAGGGAGGGGGACCGCGTTAGCGGTGGAGGAATTGTGCGGGTGCTTCCCGTCTGCGCTCGTGCCGCGCGGGCATTTACTTTCCCACGTGGGAAAGTAAACAAAGGACGTCGGGGGGAACCGTTTCGAATAGTTTCCCCCCGAACCCCCTTTCTGAGCGACAAGGGCTCTGCCCTTGACCCGTTTGGTCTGTGAAAATACGCACCTTATGAACAAACCAAAACGGACGTGCCGTGCGCACGTCCGTTTTTCTCTGTATGATTAGGATTTAATATAGCGATAGGTGTTCCGTGATGCAACACACTAAAACAGGCTTCGCCTGAGGCCGATTACTGCCGTAATGCTCTTTGTGGGCAGGAGCATACAGCTTTGGGTGGCGGTAAGACCCAGACGTGTGCCGGCATTGAGCACACCCAGAAACTCCGGCTGACACTCGATGGGGAAATCGCCGTAGCCGGGGCTGTACCTAAATGTAATATCGCAGCCTATGCTTTCCGCTATTCTGCGGATTTCCTCCTCGCAGCGGTCGGCGGTGCGGTCGGCAACGACTCCCGCGGCGGCGTCCAGTATTACCGCCTGCGACATATCGACCGCTTGAGCGCGCAAAATGGCGCTGTCTATGCCCGAACCTATTGTCGTCGCCAAAAGAGCGCATTTTTCGCAGCCGTCCAGGTGCTCGCGGATATCCTTACCCTCAAGGCGCATGCTGCACCCCTGTAAAATGACCGCGTCTTCGGCAAAGGTAAGGTCAAATATGCCGTAAACATAACGCGGCCTTGCGACTTCATGACACTGCCGCAGGGCTTCTTCTACCTGCAATTCAAGCTGCGGGTCGGCTTCGCCTCTGACGCCGAGCATACGCAGGGTTTCTTCTTTTTCGTTTAAATTACAGCTCATAGCCCAAATCCCTTATATAGGAGAGAATACTGCCCGCAATATCGGGGTGATTCATTGTGTAAAGGTGAACCGAAGCGCCGCCGTGATCGAGGATTTCGGAAATCTGACGGGCGGCGTACTCTATGCCCGCGCGGCGCAGATCATCGGGACTGTTCTCGTAGCGGTTGAGTATGCGAATGATATCCGAGGGGAGCGAGGCTCCGCACATAAATATCATTCTGCTTATCTGCGATTTACCCAGCAGGGGCATAATTCCCGCCGAAATGGGTACGGTTATGCCGGCTTTTTGGGCGCTTTCAAGAAAGCGGAAGAAACGCTCATTGTCAAAAAAGAGCTGACTTAAAAAGAAATCCGCGCCCGCATCCTGCTTTTTCTTTAAAAAGTAAATGTCCTTTTCGACAGATTCGCACTGGACGTGACCTTCGGGGTAGCAGGCAGCGCCTACGCAGAAACCGTTTTCTTTGAGCACGGGGATAAGGTCGCTTGCATAACTGAAATCCTTTGATAAAGCGCCGTTTTCCGCAATATCGCCGCGCAGGGCGAAGACGTTTTCAATTCCCCTTGCTTTGAGCTGACCCATCAGATCGTAAATTTCTTCGCGTGAAGAATTTATGCAGGTAAGATGAGCCATAGACTCAACCCCCGCCTCTTTAACGGCCGAGGTGACGGCCAGGGTGTTTTTGCTGTTTCCGCCGCCGCCCGCAGAATATGTAACGCTGATATAATCGGGCCCGAGACTTGCCAAATCGCCCACAAGTCCCTTTACCGTGGCAACGTCAAGGTCGCCCTTGGGCGGGAATATCTCAAAGGAAACCGAGCGGTTTCCTTTTTTGCTGTAAATATCGGAAATTTTCATTTACAAGGTCTCCTGTTTTAAAATGGGCGCGCTGTCGCCGCGAACTTTGACAAGGGTGTACAGGTGTTTAACCTCTACCGCGATGATAATGAGGTACAAAAGCGAGAGCACACGGAAGTAGGGGAGAATATCGGTATCGGCAAAAATAAAAGAGGAATATGCGCAGAAGGATACAAATGTTGTCACAAAGGGGACATACCAGCACCTGCGGTCGAAGGCGAATACCGCCAGCGCAAATACCTCGGCAAGATAAAAATATCTCTCGTGCATTCTTGGCAGAAGATAGGGAATGCCGATGGTGAGCAAAAATGATGATACGATGATTATCTCATTGTTTATGCGAGCGCGGTATGTCCACAAAAAGTACAAAAGCACAAGCACAGCCGCTCCGGCAAGCATAATGCCTACGGTGTTGAACATATCAAACTGGACAAGACAGCTTTCGGTGACCGTTCTGTCATCAGCTACATCGTAGTGGTAGAAAAACTGGAATACGCTGGGAGCCTTGAGGGAAAGTCTGCGGTAGGCTTCGGTCTGATTGATGTAAATGGATACGGTATCCTTTACCGGCTTGCCGGCAAAAATAGCGGGAAGCAGAAGCGCGACAAATGTAACGGGAAAGTATATAAGCTGCCGCAGGTTTACCTTTTTGATAAGCAAAAAGATGAGCATTATAGGCAGAATAAAAATAGTCTGAAGCTTGAAGGAAAACGCAAGAGCGCTGAAAATTACCGCAAGCGAGCCCTTGCCCGAGAGGGCGTAGTAGATAAACGCCGCCGCGAAGGCCGCGTAAATACCGTCGCACTGCGCCCAGTAAGCGCTGTTTATAAAGAAGGTGGGGATAAACAGTGTCAGCACAAAAACGGCTGTCTGAGCGTTTAACGACGAGGTTTTGAGCGACGCAAGCTTCATAACATAGTAAGCCAGCACAACGTCAAAGAGAATGGATATAATCTTTATCATATAAAGCGGAACGCTGGGAAACTTTGCAATAACAGTCAGCAGATAAAGGTAGGGCATATTGTAGTCGCCGATAGGCTTTGCCCAGCCGGAAAGCCCGGGAGCCTGTTTTATCTGAGCTATCCAACCGGCAAGAAATCCCTCGTAGTCGGGGGATATGTAGTCAAGCAGGGCAAAGCGCACCATCATGGCCGCGCCGGTAACAATTGCAAGAAAAGCCACTGTAACAGGGCAGCTTACCTTGCGGCGTATTATAAAGTAGAGGGGAACGGCAAGCACCGGCACAAAGAAGAAAAAGCTGACGACAACTGCTCTTTTTATATTGTACATTGCCGACAGATTGCCCGAGTACCTGATAAGATACATATAAAACATGATCGCCAGGGCAGCGGCAAGGGCTATGTTTGCCTTTTTGTCCCATGATATTTTATTTGTCCGGTCCATAAAAAGCTCCTTTCACTTCCGCTGACGGGACGGCGGAGAGCTGATATAAATGTCTTATCTCGGTTAAAATAAGCAAAAGATTGATAAGGGCGAGAAGTCGGAAATACGGCAGTACCGCCGCGTCCTTAAAAAGATATGTAGAGTAGGCGCAAAACGACCCGAGGGTGACAAAAAACGGCACAAACCAGCGTTTTGAGTCAAAAACGAATACCGCCAGAGCAAAAACCTCGGCAAGAAAGAAGTATCTTTCATGCATACAGGGCAGAAGGTATGGAATTCCGAGGGCAAGAATGAATCCCGCGGTAAAAACAGTCTGCGCGGTTATCTTTTTGCGGTATATCCACAAAAAATAGAGCAAAATGACTACGCCCGTGCCTGCAAGCATTATGCCCACCGTGCTGAACCATTTATACTCAATAAGTTCAGCCACGCGGAAATGGATACCGTCATCGGCAACCTGATAGCTGTAAAAGAACTGGTAAATGTTGGGCAGAAAAATTGAAAGGGTGGCATACGCCGAAGCCTGGTTAAGGTAGATGGAAAGGGTGTCGCCGACCCCTCTCCCCGCAAGTATTACCGGCATCAGAAGCGCGGCGAAAACAGCGGGAAAGATAAATATATGCGAAAATTTAATCTTTTTGGTAAAGAGAAAAACGGCCAGCAGAGGCAATACAAAAATAGACTGAAGTTTAAAAGCGAATGCAACCGCCGAAAGAGCAACAGCGGTTTTGCTTCTGCCCGTGACGCCGTAGTAAACAAAGGCGAGTGCCGCGGCGGCATAAATTCCGTCGCACTGTGCCCAGTAGGAGCTGTTAAGCAAAAATGTGGGCACAAAAAGCGCAAGGGTGAAAATAAGAACCTGAGTATTCAGTGATTTTTTTGCCGTCGCACACAGCCGCATTATATAGTAGGCAATGGCAAAATCGGCGCATATCGAGAAAAATTTTGTGGCGTAAAGGGGAACAACCGGCAGCTTTGCTATAACGGTGAGTACATATAGATAGGGCGGGTTGTAGTCGCCAATGTTCATCGCCCAGCCGGAAAGTCCGGGAGCGCGGGAAATCTGTTCTATCCAGCTTGAAATGGCAAGCCCGAAATCGTCGGAAATATAATCAAACAGGGCAAACCGCATCAAGAGTGCCGCTCCGGCGGAGATACCCGCAAAAATAACGGTACAAAACGGCGCTTTGCGCACAAAAGAAAAGTATGTGAAAGCGGCTGTGCCGAGCAGAGAAAAGAAAAATCCCGTAACGGCCGCCTGATAAAAGCTGTCAATATATTCAAGCTTTTTTGCGGCAAAAAGTGTCAGAAAGGCAAAAAGCAGCAGCGCGTAAAGGCATACAAACGCCGTCTTTCCGCCCTTTTTCATATATATTTTATCAAGCTTTTCCATAGCGCAAATTAAACATTAAAGCGGAAGAGCACAACGTCGCCGTCCTGCATAACGTAGTCCTTGCCCTCGGAGCGCATAAGACCCTTTTCCTTTGCGGCGGCGGTAGAGCCGCACTCTAAAAGATCCTTGTAGTTTATAACCTCGGCGCGGATAAATCCACGCTCGATATCCGAGTGTATTTTACCTGCGGCGGCGGGCGCTTTTGTACCTTTTTTGATTGTCCAGGCACGCACCTCGGGCTGACCGGCGGTAAGGAAGGACATAAGTCCTAAAAGATCGTAGCAGGTGGAGATAAGGCGGTCAAGACCTGACTGCTCAAGGCCTATTTCACTAAGGAACATCATTTTTTCCTCATCACCCATATCGGAGAGCTGAGCCTCAAGCTCGGCGCATATAGGCAGAACCTGCGCGCCCTCGGTCTCGGCAATGTCTCTGACCTTTTTGAGCATGGGGTTATTCTCGACATCTCCGCCCGAAAAATCATCTTCCGAGAGGTTTGCGGCGTAAATTACCTTTTTGTTGGTAAGCAGAGGGATATCGGCGAGTATCTCGTCTTCCTCCTCACTGCGCTCTACCACCCTTGCGGGCAGACCTTTATCTAGGGTATCGCGCACACGGCGCAGAAAATCAAGCTCGGCGGCGTATTTTTTATCCGCCTTGAGCATTTTTGTCGTTTTTTCAATGCGGCGGTCGATAATCTCGACGTCCGAGAGGATAAGCTCAAGATTGATTGTCTCAATATCGCGCGCGGGGTCGACCGAGCCCTCAACGTGGATAATATCGTCGCTCTCAAAACAGCGCACAACGTGAACAATAGCGTCAGATTCACGGATATTTGAAAGGAATTTGTTGCCCAGTCCTTCGCCCTTGGAAGCTCCGCGCACAAGTCCGGCGATATCTAAAAATTCCACCGTGGCGTGTGTGACCTTTTCGGGTTTGTAAAGCTCGGCCAGCAGGTCAAGACGTTTATCGGGCACTGCGACAACACCCACATTGGGCTCAATGGTGCAAAAAGGATAGTTTGCCGACTGTGCTCCGGCGTTGGTTATAGCGTTAAAAAGGGTGCTTTTGCCTACGTTGGGCAGACCCACAATTCCTAATTTCATACAAGTTTTCTCCTTTACGGTCACTTTAACAATTTATTATATCATAACGGAATACATTTCTCAACAGCTTTTTGGCACAAAAATAAGCGGCGGACAAATTTGCCCGCCGCTTGTGAAGTTTTATCTGCTGTAATCGTATTCCCGTGATTCAATGCGGCCTGTTTTTTTGTTTACCGTTTCGTCGGTCATATAAATCGACCAGCCGAAAACCTCATCGGTATCATAAATATTTGTCACATCGGTTTTTTTGTAATAATTTTTCGGCATATAGTCGGGCGAAAGATGGAGCTTATTGCCGGTAGTAGCCAGCAGAACGTAAACAATGCGGTTTTTGCCCGCCAGCAGGGCGTATTCATAGGTATAGGCGTCGGCGTCGCTGGCAACGTATGCGGGATATTTGTAGTTTTTGGTATCGACCCGCAGCTTTTGACCGTTTTTGGTTATATTTTTAAGTCGGTCTACCTCGGCGGCGTAATCCTTATCGCTGTAAACGCACTCAAACTCAAACTCGCAGGCGGGCTCGTCAAAGGTCTCACTCATTTTAAAGTAGAGAGAAACCTCCCGGGCGTTTTTCGGGTAACTTTCGGGATAGACTATATAGCCGGTATGAACGCCGGTTTTCTCGTTGGTGTATTCCGAGAGTATGGTCTCATACTGCGCGGGGTCGGTAAATTCAACCGTGCTGCCGACAAAAAAGGAATAAATCGCAAAAATCACTCCGGCGGCTATGGCAAGAAAAATCAGTACCGCCGCGGCAATACCCAGCCCGATAAGAACTTTTTTCTTTTTACTCATTCTGATCACTCCTCGATTTGGATATTTATATTATACTGCAAAACTTATTTATTGTCAATCGTTAAATTTAAAGCAATATAAAAAATCTGCAGTTTATGTGAAAAATAAACTGCAGATGTTTCAGGTTTAATTAATAGTTTTCTGCGCTGATTTCAAAGTAGGACTGGGGATGAGCGCATACGGGACACTCATCGGGAGCCTTTGTGCCCACAACGATGTGACCGCAGTTGCGGCATTCCCAAACCTTGACCTCGCTCTTGGCAAAGACCTCCTGAGCCTCTACATTGTGGAGCAGGGCGCGGTATCTCTCTTCATGGTGCTTTTCGATAGCTGCCACACCGCGGAATTTCGCCGCCAGCTCAGGGAAACCTTCCTCTTCGGCCGTCTTGGCAAAATTCTCGTACATATCGGTCCACTCGTAGTTTTCGCCGTCCGCCGCAGCGGCAAGGTTTTCGGCGGTTGTGCCAATACCGCCAAGTTCCTTAAACCACATTTTTGCGTGCTCTTTTTCGTTGGCGGCGGTCTTTTCAAAGAGAGCGGCTATCTGCTCAAAGCCCTCTTTTTTGGCCTTGGAAGCATAGTAGGTGTACTTGTTTCTCGCCTGAGATTCGCCTGCAAAGGCAGCCTCAAGATTTTTCTCGGTCTGCGTTCCCGAATAGGGGTTGGACTTTTTGTCCTCGATTACCTCGAGCTTGTCGCCTTTAGCTCCGCAGAGGGGGCAGATAGGCTCAAGACCCTCGTCCACATCAAAGGTCTTTTGGCATACCAGACATTTGTAAGTTTTCATTTTACACTACCTCTTTCTTTTTTATTGTTTGATAATCTAAGAAAAGTATTCAAAAAAGATTATTTTTTTCTTCTGGAGGTCACCTTTTTCTGAAGCTTTGCCATCTCCTTGCGGCGGGCGGCGGTGGCCTCGGCGTCAATGTAGATCTCGCCTTCGTCGGTTATAACCACAATGTCGCCCTCTTTTGCTCCGTCGGGCATTTCGTTTGTTGTTATGGCAAAAATTTTCTCGTCGCTGTCCTCAAGCAGGGCGTAAATGCCTTCAAATCTGTCAACTGTCAGTTTTTTCATATCTTATCCTCCCGTGGGGTTTATCTTGCGGTGGTAACCGTTATGTTTTTGCCGTCGCTTTTAAATACTATCGTTGAGACAAGGTCGGTGCGGAAATATTTTATTCCCTTTTCGCGCAGCATAGCCTTGATCTCTCTGTGCGGGAAGCCATAATCGTTGTTTGCACCGCAGGAAATTGCGATATATTGCGGGTTGACCGCGTCTAAAAACTTTTCGCCTGTCGCCTTGCTGCTGCCGTGGTGACCGATTTTGAGCACGTCCGATTTAAGGTCGTATCCCCTTGCCATAATGCGGTTTTCCTCCGATTTTTCGGCGTCAGCCATAAGCAAAAAGGAGTTTTTGCCGCATACGAATTTTACGATAACAGAGCTGGAGTTTAAATCCTCGCCGCCTCTGCCGTCGTCGTAGATATACATTTTAACCCCGTCAAAATCGTAAATATCGCCGGTACAGGGCTGAATATAGGGAACCTTTTTTTTGTCGACGGCCTTCATAAATTTTTCGTAGGCGACTGAGTTCGGGATCATATTTTCAGGCACTTCGGGCATCATAAAGCCCTTGCAGTCAAAGGTCTTTATAACGGTATCAAGACCGCCGATGTGGTCGGAGTGCTGGTGGGTGGCTATAACAAGGTCAATTGTCTTGACGCCTTGCTCTTTAAGATAATTGCACACAAATTCGTCGTTGCCGTTTTCGCCTGCGTCTATAACGATATTTTTATCGCCGCACGTTATATACATTCCGTCGCCCTGTCCCACGTCCAGAACGTGCAGCTCCATGCTGACGTTTTCGGGAGTTTTGTTATCGGGAGCGGGTGCTCCGCCCGAGCTTTCGGCGTCAATAATGCTCAGAGTGCCGATATCTCCGTCGGATGTATTATCCGCGTTTGCGTCTTTAACAGACGAAAGCACGGTAATGGCGATAACTATAAGACAGGCTATTGCCACCAGCAGTAATCTGGTTTTCTGGTCCTTCAGGTCAAATTTAAAGGGCTGTTTTTCGTTTTGCTGTTCGTTCAATGTTTTCTTCCTCCGTGACCGGATTTTTTGCCCCTGTAGGGGACTGCTTTGGATTTATTGCCATTCTGCCTGCGAGCGGGCTGTCTGGATTCGTTTACAAGGCAGTTTTTGCCTGTGCCTATAAGGTCGTATCTGCCCGCCGTTTTGAGCGCCTTGAGAACTTTTTCCTTATTCTGCGGCAAAAAGTACTGCAAAAGGGCACGCTGAAGGGCTTTATCCTCAGGTTTTATCGGGGTGTATACCTCCTCGAGAGTGTAGGGGTCTAGCCCGGTGTAGTACATGCAGGTGGAAATCGTACCCGGGGTGGGGTAAAAATCCTGCACCTGCTCGGGGTGAATGCCCTCTTTTTTCAGAAACAGGGCAAGCTCAATAGCGTCCTTAAGGGTGCTGCCGGGGTGAGAGCTCATAAGATAGGGGACAAGGTACTGTTTTTTGCCTATGCTCTCGGTTGTGCTGTAAAATTTGCGTGCAAAGGCGATGTAGGCCTCAATGTGAGGCTTGCCCATTTTATCGAGCACCGCCGCCGAGCAGTGCTCGGGAGCTACCTTTAGCTGTCCGCTTATATGATACTGCACAAGCTCCTTTAAAAATGTCGGATCCTTATCCTGCATTAGATAATCAAAGCGTATACCCGAGCGGATAAACACCTTTTTTACTCCTGGCAGAGCCCTCAGCTTGCGCAAAATCGCGAGATATTCGGTGTGGTTGGATTTAAGCTGACTGCAGGGCTTTGGCGCAAGACACCGCTTGCTCTTGCAAAGTCCGTTTTTGGCCTGATTATCGCAGGAGGGCATTCTGAAATTGGCGGTAGGACCGCCGACATCGTGTATATAACCCTTAAAATGGGGATTTTCGACAAGTTTTTTTGCTTCTTTTAAAATGGACTCCTCGCTGCGGCAGGTTATGGCTCTGCCCTGATGAAATGCCAGCGAACAGAATGCGCAGGCGCCGAAGCATCCGCGGTTGTGGGTGATGGAAAATTCCACTTCGCTTATGGCGGGAACACCGCCCTCGGCTTCGTAACAGGGGTGGTAGTAGCGCTCGTAGGGCAGCTCATATACCCTGTCGAGCTCCTGCGTGGTCAGCGGCGGCATAGGGGGATTTTGCACAAGCAGCATATCGCCGTGCCGCTGAATTACCGTCTTTCCGCGCACCGCGTCCTGCTCGTCCTGCTCTATGCGGCAGCTTATTGCGTAATCCCTTTTTGAAGCGCACACCGCTTCATAGGATGGGCATTCGCATATCCCGCTCTTTGCCTTAAAGTCAAACGCGGAGGGTTTAACCAGCACGCAGGTGCCCGGGATATCGGTCATAGTGCCCGTCTTTTCGCCGTGCTTAAGTCTGCGGGCAATCTGGCGGGTTTGGTTTTCGCCCATGCCGTAGGTTAAAATATCTGCGCCCGATTCCGCAAGAATTGAGGGACGGATTTTGTTGTCCCAGTAATCGTAGTGGGCAAAGCGGCGAAGAGAGGCCTCAAGTCCGCCTATGATTATCGGCACGTCGGGGTAGGCTTGCCGTGCCAGCTTTGAATAAACGATAACCGCCCTGTCGGGACGTTTTCCCGCCTTGCGGCCGGGGGAGTAGGCGTCGTCGCTGCGGCGCTTTTTGGCGGCGGTATAGTGAGCCACCATGGAATCGAGGTTGCCCGAGCCTATCATAAAGCCGTAGCGGGGTCTGCCGAAGCGCTTGAAATCCTCGGCGTTTTTCCACTCAGGCTGGGCAAGAACTGCCACACGAAAGCCCTCGTCCTCCAGCACACGGGATATTATGGCAGTGCCGAAGGAGGGGTGATCAACGTAGGCGTCGCCGGTGACCACGACAAAATCGACGTAGTACCAGCCCCTATCTATCATATCCTGCTTGGTTACAGGCAAAAAAGACATTTTTCGGTTCGCCTTTCTCAACTAAAGTTTATTGCTCCGACCGGCGTTCGTTCTCTCGTTCTTCCGCCATATCAAAAACATTTTCTATGTTTTTGTACTTTTGAATACCCTTTATGGTATAGTGATATTTTTTGCCGTCAAGCTTCCAGCTTACATTAATGTATCTGCCCTCCTCATCATAGGGGGTGAGGGTGACGGTAGTATCCTTAAAATAAATTTTCAGGGAATTTTCGGCCTCGGGGATCTGTTTGAAATTGATGGCGGTCGAGCTTCCGGAGCGGGAAATATAGCTTTTAAGATAGTTCATAAAAAGATAGTCGCCCACTGTTCTGCGGTCGCCCATGGATATTTCGGGATATTCTTCGTCAGCCATTGCTATTTGAGGCGCAAGCTGGGTGCGGGCGTTCTTCCAGCTGAGCTGCAGGGTAAAAATGTATGCCAGAGAGAGTATGGTGATAACAGCCAGGCCAAGGGCAATTCCGGCAACGGTTTTGCCGAATATGTTTTTGCTGTATTTTTTCATTAAAAACAGCCCCTTTATTTTGATTTTTTGCGCGACGCCTTGTATACAAGGCTTCCTTTTACATTTTTCACATACTTTTCCCACTTGGGAACGTCAAAGGAGGAAAACTGCGAGAATTGCTCATTGCGGTAGTCAAGATTTGTAAAAAGGGCGTCTGAGATGCTGTAAGCAATATTTTTGTCAGCCTTCTTTTTGAATTTAAGGTAAAATACCCACGAAAAAACATCCTCGCTTATAACCTTGCGCACAAGGTAGACCTTGGAAAGATAGCCCTCTCCGCGGCTTTTGAGAAATCCGAGGATATCATCCAGAAGCTCTGCCGGCATATCGTGGTAAACAAGCTTGTCCTTTGCGGTAAGTCTGCCGAAATCCTCGCCGTAATCGACCTTTTCCTGACGAAGCTCAAGCGAGCGCTCGCGGTAGCGGGCAAGCTCGTCTTCAAGACCGTTCTTAAGACAGTAATCGCCGGCAAGCTCGATATAATCTCCTATAAAGTTGCGGTTTTCCTTTGCAGCCTCATATAAAAGCTCCATACCCTCGGGCTTTTCCTGAAGCAGAAGAATACTGCCTAAAAAGTACATTGCATAGGCGTTGTGCGGTTCGCTCTCCAGCACCTCGGAGGCGAGCTTTTTGCCTTCTTCGTAGCAGCGAAGCTGTTTGTAAGCGCCGGCAACCGACAGCTTTTCGGAGGAGCTGAATTTATATCCGCGCTCTGTGCCCTGCTGATAGAAGCCTATGCGCTCCATGGGACGGACGTAGTTTTTGTGACGGTCCTCATCGTAACTTTCGCTGTATTCCCTCGAACAGATTTTATCGGCGGCGTCAAGAAGTTTTGTCTTTTCCTCACCGTACGGCGCGTCGTCGGTCTCGATATCGAGGGAGAAATCGGAAACCCCCATGTATTTCATACGCTGGTTGAAAATCGGGTGTGAATCGAGCAGGGGAGGAAGCTCGCGCATGAGCAGATCGTGCCAGCGCTGCTTGTTTTTCTCAAGGGTCTCGTGGTAGAGCTTTGTGGAGAAGGTGGCGACGTCGTCGCGCACCTTTTCGCCGTTGTAATAGAGCTCAAGACGGTTTACGTCGTCATCGTAAAAACGCACAGTGTTTATTTTTGCGAGAGCGTTTACATAAACCTGAGCGTCGCAGTATTCCTTGACGTAAAGGTCGGCAACCCTCTCTTTTGAAAGCGAGGCGGTGCGGGCGTAGACATCCCAGCTTTTAAACAGTCTGCGGCGTATCCCGCGCACAAAAAGGTCGGCAATTATGCCCACAACCTTGTTTACGCCGGTGAGCTTGCCGGCAAACTTTTTAAGCTTTACGCCAAGCTCGACGTCGCCGTTTGCAACATGGGCAAGCTCATGCACAAAGACGTATGTAAGCTCCTTGCGGGACATAAGATATGCAAGGGAAGCGCCCAGAAGTATGTGATATTTGTTGTTTACGTTGCAGATTCCCGCATTCCAGCTGTCCTGAACGCAGATATCTATATCGCTTTTTACGCCGGTGAGTTTTTTTGCTTCATCCAGAACCGAGTAAAGCTCGGGATAGTCGGAGCGGGATATAACCTGCTCGTTAAACTCTGTTTTGTTCTTTTTGAAAAGAGCGCAGAAAAGTCCGAAAAGTCCCGAAAAAACAAGCAAAGCAAGCGGCACAAACCACAGGCTTATTTTGCAAAGGCTGCCGGCGCAGAAGGCGCATACCGCAAAGAAAACCCACAGCATAAAAAACAGGAATTTGGAGGAAGCGAGCTTTGATTTCATACTTCTTTTGGTTTTTGCGGGTTTTTTGTGCGCTTTGTCGCGCGCGGCGAGGAGCTTTTCGCGGCTTTTTGCCACGTTATTCTCCGCCTTGCGGTCTTTTTTGCTCAGTCTGGCGGTGGAGATGGGACAGATAAAGCACAGCAGTACAAAAAGTCCCGAAACAGCTGCAAATATTATATTAGGTAAGTCGAAAACGCCCGCCGAAAGGTAATAGCCTCCGAAAAACGGCAGAGCCGTTACGGCAAGAGCGCAGAGTGTCGCAAACAGATAGCTCATAAATAATGTTCTCTCCCCACTTTAAAATTAATTAGAATCATTATATCATATATTTTTCCAAATGTAAACACACAACAGCTCCAAATTCGGGCTGTCTTTGTGGTGCATTTTGCCCTTAAAAAGTGCATCCCGGTCAAAGATTTATCTTTGACCGGGATTTTCCCAAAATAAAAAAGGCAGTATATGAAAAAATCAGCAGCTTTCAATTAAAATAACAAAAAATCCGGGCTTTAGCAGCAGGTTATAATATCTCCGCCGAAGCATTCGCAGCAGGAATCGGCGCACCACAAAGCGCAGCAGGTATCGCAGCAGTTTCCGCAGCCCCTTCCGCTTCCCCCGCGGTCGGTGTTGTATCCGCCGTAATCACCGTTTCTGCGGCTGTACATATATTCCACTGCGGCGCGGTATTCCTGATTGCCGGGATCCATAGACGCGGCGCGCTCATAGCAGGCGGACGCTCTGTCCATCCAGCCGCGCTTCATAAAAACGGTTCCCTTTAAAAAATTCCATTCGGCGCCCCTGTTTTCGGCAGGAATTCCGTCAAGAATCATCTGAGCGTCGGCAACACGGTCGTCGTGCAGCATTGCACGGACATCGTCAAGCGACGCCGAACGGCTTCCGCCATGGGAGGAGGCTGAGCTCCTGCGCTGGACAATTATCTCGTCGTAGGCGTTGTTAAGTCTGTTTATAATCTCGGAATTCGAGGCAATATTATCGTATTTGCGCAAAAGCTCGCGGTAGGCATTTTTAATTTCCTCCAGCGTGGCGTTTTCGCTTACACCCAGAATCTCATAAGGATTGTCTGTCATCGTCATTCTCCTTACCTTTATAAACTTTCTCCTGCGAGGCCGCCATACCCAAATGCAATACATTATGTAGTATGGGGGCAAACAGTTTGATGTCAAGGCGTTCAAATTCTATAATAGCCTGCGAAAGACTCATGTTGAGCAGGCCGTTGGCATAGTCCCTTGCGCGGGCAAGCACGGCGGGGTCGTCCGCGTCGCGCCGGTCGAGCGCAAATTTATTTGCGATAGGGTTGAAATTCCCTTTTTTCAGGTCTTTTTTCAAATCATCGGCGGCGTCGATAAAATAAATCCACCTGCCGATATGATATCCGAAACGCTCAAGAATACTCTTCTTTTGCGGGTCGTTTGCAAGATATGCAGCAATAAATGCTACCATATGAGCTGTAGGATCGGCCGCCTCGTCGGGCAGACACAGCTCGCCGTCCGCCTCCGCCGCCTGCTGGTCGTCCATCATGCGCCCTGCGGCGTAATCAATCTGCGGGTAAAGCCGCGCGGCCTTTTTTCTTTGGAAATGCGCAACAGTCATGGCAGCACGGCACAAAAGCCGCTGGGGAAAACCGCCGTCGGCAATGTTATCTTTAAGCTTATAATAAAATAGTATAACGCTAAGGGCGGCCACAGCGTCAAAATAATTATTTCCGCCGGTGCAGAAGGAGCATCTCTTTGCCGGGTTATATGCGCAGCGCCCCTTTTTAAATCCCGGACAGCTTCCTTCCAGCGCCATACCGAGCATGGCGACAAAGGTAAAGTCATAGCTCAGTATAAGCCCCGCGGGCAGGCCGTAGGTTTTTTTCAGGGTTTTACACAGCGAGCAGTATATACCTTTATATTGGTCATACTCTTTGACCTTCAGCTCATCTTTTTCGGGTTTAATATATCCAAACAAATATTCCGCACCTCACTGATATTTTACCTTTTGGCGGCGTTTAAATTATTAATACATGGTAAATTTTAGATGAACAAGCTAAAAATATTGAGCCTCAAAGTGAAAAAAACAGACTGTATAATGGTCAAAATATACGTCAACAAAACGTATAAAAGACGCAAAGGTATATAAAAATGACAAAATTAACAAAAAAATCTTAAAAATCTTGTTTAAACCATAAGTGCAAAATAAAAGAAAAAATCTTGACTTAGGAAAAAAAATCTACTATAATTATGGTATCTTAGAGTAGGTGTGGTGACTCTATGCGCCTGCTCGTTGGATTAAACTTTTTTAAAGGACCAAAATCCGGGGCGTGCCGGTCGGTGCTGCGACGGGTTTTAGGATTCTGAAAGGAGAAAGGGTATGAAAAAACGCTTTTTAAGTGTGCTGTTATCATTGACATTGTTATTTACAATGTTCCCGATGGTACTCGGCACGGCGGGTCTTACCGCTTCGGCGGCAGAGGACGACCTTGTACCGGTCGAACTGTACTGGACCCGTAGTAAGGAATTCTTGTACGAAGAGCTTGAAAAAGCCTCCACAGGCGGTCTGTCGGTTTATGACATGACCATGGAGCTTGAAGCCAAAAACGGTCGCGCAATGAGTGCCACCTATAACGCTGATACAGGCGTTATCACTTACAGCGTTACCGTTCCCGGCGGCACCCGCAACGCAGGCACTTACGCTGCAGGTACTCCCGGTGCGGAGAGCTATCCCGGCTTCACGCTGGGCAGCAACGTTCAGGGTGTTATCCGTACAGCGGACGGCCCCAAGGTTGTCACAACTCCCGCTACATACAACATTGCCGATCTTATCAGCGATCCCAAGCTCGGTATCATGTATGCCGACGCTCGTCTGACAAACGGTACCGCTCCCGCAAGTATCCGCGCATACTTCCAGGGCGACAACCTCGCAGCTCCCACAAATGTAATGGGCGACATTACATATGTATGGGACGGTGGTTCGGGTACTTACAGTGGTTCAAACGTTGTTCAGGAATTCGGTCAGGTTCAGACAACAGCTACCGGCTATGGCACACCCACCGTTCCCGGCGGCAGCAGCCTTCCCGCAGTTCCTGCAATAAGCACAAACTCCGGCACAATTACCGGTGTTTCCGTTACCCCCGTTACCGTTAACTTCGGTTGGGCAAGCGGTAATAGATATTGGGATCTCGGTTCCAATTTCAGAGCGGCCATTGATTATACCGGCAATACCGGTTCTTATACCAAGACAATATCTACCAGCGGTATTTATTATCTCGGTATTTCCGACAACAACAACCCCTGGGTGTGGGGCAACAACTCCGCTGATCCCACATACGCACCCAACCTCCGTTCTGTAAAAGTTACAGTTCTTGACAGCGGTGCTGTTTTCGTTGATTGCATCGACCAGATCTCCGGAGATGTTTCCAGCGCCAACTTTGCAGACATCTCCTACGCTTCCAATGTTCTCGACATTGACATCGTAGCAAACGGCGACGGCGCAAACGCCGGCACAAGATTCCGTGAGAGCGACAGCGCTCTTCTGAGTTTTGTTATTGCTCAGGCTAACGATATTCTTAACGACACAGCCACATATGATTGGTCAAAGTACGACAACGTACAGGCCTTTAGAAACGCTGTTGCAGCCGGTGAAGCTATGATCACCGCAGGCACCTACACAAAGGCTCAGATGGACACTCAGGCTAACGCTATCGTATCGGCAGCCGCAGCAGTAGTTCCCACTCCCTATCAGGGCGGAACTATCAACCTGACTGTAGCTCCCGCCGACACAGGCTACGGTCCGACTCTTGACGTTGTTTACCTGCCCACCAACTCCGGCTATGCAGGAACAATCAAGAGCATCGAGTACGCTGCTCTTAACATTACAGCAGACAACACCATCCCCGACGGCGCATACTTTGAGCTTGCTTCCTCGGCAAGTGATGTAGCTTATGTTTCCGACAGAGGATATGTATATCCCCGCGGTGCAGGCAATGCTATTATTACAGTAACATTAAAGCAGGCTAACGGCACAACAATTTCGTCGGCTTCCTGCACCATCGCCTGCATGCACAGCTTTGATAACTCCTTTACCGATACCGTTAACGGTGCCGGCGAAGTAGTAGGTAGATTTGAAAACGGTGTTGAGAACGGAAACGAGCTCGGACTTTCCGGTTCCTCGCTTCGTTCCGGTACCGCAGTCAACATCAACAACTTTGCTACATGGCTCTGCCATGCATACAGCAACGTTGGTTCTCCCGATGTTAACGACTTCGACGTTCGCGGTGCTGAAACAGTTCGCCGTTTCACCGCTTACTTCGAGATCACTCCTATCGAGTACGCAAACCACGCTTCCATCTTCCTCGGAGACCATGACGGAAACACAATTTTCGCCGGTGACGACTCTGTTTACATCTTCGTAAACGGTCAGCCCGCATTCCGTGCTTCCACCAACGGCTTCGGCGGTGTTGACATCGTAGGTATTGACGGCACAGGCTTTAACGCCGCTAATACACTCACCCTTTCCAACAACACTCAGAACGCTACCACAACCTGTAACCAGGATATAGCAGGTACTGCATGCGGAATCTCGCAGCACACCTCCGACTATGCTTACGCAGCAGGCTGGCACGTTCATACCGACGGTTCTTCCGTAAACATCAAGTCCTACATCAAGCCCGGCCAGGTCAACAGAATCGACATCATCGCCGGTGACTATGACGACGGCGGCGGATTTACCCGTCCTTACCTCTGGCTCTCTCAGGAAGAGGATATTTATAAGACAGGTGCTATCAAGGTCACCGAGCTTCCCTTCGCTGACAGAAATTATATCAACCCCTTCGATTTCTATTTTGAAAATGTTGAAGCAGAGGTTGTTGAACAGAACACCGATGTATTCTACGGCTTTGAAGTAGAAAACACTTCCGAAAGCACAACCCTTACCAATATCGAATTGGTTGAGGACGTACTTGGTATCAAGATTACCAAAGACGGTGTTTACAAGAAAGACGGCAACGGTCAGTACACCGTTCAGGTTATTGACTTTAGCGATCCCACATACGCTACCGAGTTTGCAGATGTAGTAACAGGTCTCACCTCTCTTGACGCAGGCGATTCCTTTATCATCAACCTCCCCGGTTATGTAGGAAATACTCCCGTTGCGGCTGCTCAGTATCAGATAGGCGCTGACGAGCCCCTTGACAATGACGGCTATGCATACCGCACAAACTCCGTAACAGCATCCGGTTCTTACATCCCCGCTGCAGGTCTTGACCCCGTAACCGTAAGCGCGATGGACGATACCTATGTAAAACTCGGCGGAACAAAGGAACTTGCAGACGACGTAGCAGTTATCGACTACGGTCTTGCAATCAACATCCCCGTTCTTGAAAACGACGGTCTTACAAACGGTGCCATTTACGGTCTTAACGCTGCTAACTCCGGCAACATCTCTCACGATGTCGATAAGACAGCAGCAGAGGTTTCCGCATTCAGCAGCTCCAGCGCTAACCTTACCTACGGTACAGCCGCAGTTTCCGGCTCTAACGTAGTATATACACCCAACAAGATAGTAAACAGCATTGATACCGTTTACTATGCTGCAGGTGAAAGCGACAAGTACGGCGTTGCAAAGGTTACAGTAGTACCCGCAACCTCCGTATACTATGAGGATAACTTCTCCAACGCAGCTTCAACAGCAGGCGACGCTCTTGCTCAGGTTCAGGCAGGTGGTATCGTTTACAGCGGCAACTGGAGTATTGTAAACACAGCAGCCAAGAACGCTGACGGCACAATTGTTACAGGCACATCCTCTGCACTCAGAGTTCAGACCTATGACAACGAAGCCCTCTACGGTTATGACGCTGCTTACAACGTAGTCGAAGCTTTCAGCGGCGGTTCGGCTCACGGCGTAGGTCAGAAGATTTCCGAGTACACAATGGCAGAAATGCTTGCTGACGACGGCCCCTACGGCGCATATCCCTATGTTGAAAGATTTAAGAGAGCAAGCCGAATTCTTGCCTCCAACGCTGCTTACACATCCAAGGACGTATACTATGCAACATTTACATTTGCAGGTACCGGCTTTGACGTAATCAGCCATACAGCAACAGATTCCGGCCGTATTACCGCTAAGGTTTACAAGCTGGAAGAAGGAAAGGACTATTCGTTCGATTCCAAGGGCTTACTTACAACAAACGCAACTCTCGTTCAGGAATACAAGGCAGATAACGTTTATACTGACGGCGCTCTGTATCAGGTTCCCGTAATCACATTAAAGAACCTGCCCGCAGACGAATATGTTGTTCAGCTTTCTGTAAAGGCCGGCAGCGACTACAGTATAAACTCCACAGGTAACATCGTTTACCTCGACGCTATCCGTATTTACAATCCTCTCGATGCAACAGATTCTGCTGCAAAGGCTACTTACTACACCGACGAAGAGCTCGGCGCTGTAAGATATGAGCTCCGTTCCCTCATCCTTAAGGGTAACGGCGAAGAAGGCGATACCATCAGCGGTGTTGACCTCTCCGACAATGCAGTTTCCTACATCATTCAGAGCTATGTAACAGAGTCCGCATTCATTGAGGAAGGTTACAGTGCATCTGACTACCTCAAGTTCGGACCTCAGCACGAGGTTTACACCAAGTCCGGTGACGGCTTTGCCTTCACATACAGCGGCAACGGTGCAGCTAACCAGACCCTCCAGCTCGAGGCTAAGACACTTGATCCCGCAGACGCTGCATTTACAGTAACTGCACGCAACCAGCGCACCGGCGTTTCCACAACAGCTCAGATCCGCTCCGGAACAGCAATGTTCTATGACCTGACTGCAGCTCTTGCCGGCGCAGTAGACGGCGACGTAATTATCCTTAACATCGCAAACACCGATTCCGACGCTGTTCTTTCTCTTACAAACATTAAGATCAGCAGCTCCGCTACTCTCGGCGCTGTTGCATCCGCTCCCACAAGCGTAACCATTACTGAGGGCGATTCCATCAACCTCACTCATGGCGCTACAACAACTCTGCACGCAACTGTAGCTCCCGCAAGCACACTCAACAAGGCAGTAACCTGGGAATCCAGCAACTCCGAAGTTGTTTCCGTAGTCAGCGGCACAGGCGTTATCACAGTTAACGGCACACCCGGCCAGAGTGCAGTAATTACCGTTAAATCTGTAGCCGATAACACAGTTATCGACACAATTACAGTAAATGTTGTTGAAGTAACCATCACCGGCATTAACATGCTCAAGAACGGCACAGTAGTTGCCAACGGCGGTTCTACTGCAGTTAACAACTCTGCATCTACAATCACCTTCACAGCAGCTACACTGCCCACAGAGGCTGCAGATAACTACACAATGTCCGTAAGCGGCGCTAACGCTGCTATTGCTACTGTAAGCGCAGACGGCAAGACTGTTATAGTCGATCCTTCCGCAGCTACAGCAAGCGGTTCCGTAGTTATCACAGCTACAGCAAACGGCTTTACAGCAACTCATACAGTAAATGTAACAGTAGTCGTTCCCGCAACAGGAATTATGATTACTAGAAACGGCGCAGACGCAGGCGCTTCCATCGCTGTTAACTCCACTGACGCAAGCTTCAACCTTGCAGCAGTAGTTACACCTGCAAATGCTTCCGATACATCCTACACATTTATTTCTTCCAACCCCGCAATCGCAACCGTAAACGGCACAACAGTAACAGTTAACCCCGCAGCAGCTACTGCTGACGCAACCGTAACCATTACTGCTTCCGCAAACGGCGGCACAAACGTAACAGACAGCATCACTATCAACGTTACAAAGATTTACAACCCCGAGAGCATTATGATTACAAGAAACGGCTCTGACGCAGGTGCTTCCATGAGCCTCACTCCCTCCTCCGCATCGTTTACTCTCGCAGCAACAGTAGCTCCCGCAGCAGCAGGTGCAACTTACACCTTCACCAAGTCCGGTGATACAGACGGTATCGTAACAATCAACGGCAACACAGTTACTGTTGATCCTTCCGGCATCACAGCAAACGGCACAGTAACCATTACTGCAGCAGTTGTTGGATATCCCGCAATTACAGATACCATCACTCTTAACCTCTCCAATGGTTCTGCTCCTTCAGCAGCTAAGCTGTATGTAGAAGGCGGATATTACATCAAGGACGATACCCTCAGAACCTACGATGAAACAGTTACCATGATTGTCAACGGTAACGGTGCTGCTGGCGTAGCAACAGGTTGGGAATATGCATCCACACTGACCTCCGGAACATACTATGGTGTTCTTATGAACGCATCGCAGTCGTGGTATATCAACTCTGCAAGTGCAAAGGTTGCTAAGCTCATCTATAATAACAGCACAGGCACATTAACTGTTGAGACATACACCAACGGCAGCAAGGTTGCCGACGCTTACTTCGTAACTTGGGATGCTGAAAACAGTCGCTTCGTTCTTTCACTCAGCGGTACAACCACAACCGCTACAGCTACAGGCGGCGGTGTTACACCTCCCACTCCCACACCTTACGATGTAACAACTCTTGACTTTACAAGTCCCGTTGCTGTTGACCTTTACACAAGCTCCACAGCTACACTTGCAAGTGCTCCTTCGGCGTTTGTACACACCGATCCCGGCCCCGGCACACCTTCTGTTTCCATCACATGGGCAGAGCAGACTGACGCAGGCAACATCGGTTCTATCGCAGGCAACACTGTAACCTTCACAGGCACAGGCAATGGCTATGTTGCAAGAGCTAATGTTACCATCACATGGTCCAACGGAACAACAACAAGTCTGTACCGTGACGTTGTTTACAACGTAACAGACAGCACACCCGGTGAGCCCAGCATTACAAGCTTTACCATTGATACTCCTTACACCGATACCTACACCCTCTCCGGCGGCTCAGCTTCGGTAACATTCCCCAGCACCACCGCTGTACTCGTAAATGATACAGAGGCTGATGTTATCTGGACAATCGTATCTGGCACAGGTGTAACACTTAATGGTAATACCGGCTTTACAGTAAATACAGCAGGCACAGTAGTTGCAAGAGCAACCCTTTACACAACAAGTGGTCTTACAGCCACAGCTGATGCTACATTTACTATCAATGCAGAACCTAGTGGTTATGATACTCCTTCCGTAACAGTATCCTTTGCCAATACTTCAAACAGACCTACCTATGATCTCTCCGAGTACACAGGTAGTACTCAGGAACTTGGTTCTTGGGGTACTTACAGAGGAACAAATAACGGTACGGTATCTACAAATATCACGCTCACAAAGGGTAAGTCATATATTCTTGACTTCTGGCATGATCCCAACTGGGCAACGAACTATAGTCCCACTATCTATAACCAGGGCTATACAACAGCAGTTATTCTGACTGTTGATGCTAACGGTGTAATAACCGTTTCCGGTGCGGACTTCCGCTATGAGCAGAACTATCAGCATCTGTATGCAGACGCTACTGCCTCCGTTGACACTACAACCTATACTGTAGGCACACAGGCGGCTTCCGGCGAAATAATCATTACATTTGCCAGATAATCAATAATTAAATCGCTTTGAGGGTGGATTTCCACCGAAATTCACCCTCAAAAGCAAAAATAATAGTTGACAAACCTGTTAATATGTTGTAAACTATGTTTAGATTTTTAATTATTGGAAACTGGTATGGGGTTTCTCAAAATAATAAAGGAGGTTTATGAACTTGAAAAAGTCATATATAAAACCGGAAATTAAAGTAGAGAGCGCCAAGCTGGCAGCATTCTGCAGTGCACCTTGCACATGGTTTCCCGACCTTCTGCCGCCCGATATGATTGAGGCGCTTACTGCAGAGGGCAACTGCTACTGCTATCACGGAACTGCCGGCGCGGACTTCGTTGTCTACGATTCGTAATTTTTAGTTTTAATCAAATTATTGACCATACATCGTGTGATGTATGGTCAATTTTTTTGCAAATGAGCGTATGCAGGAATACCTCGAAGGGGCTGATTTGATGCAGAAAAAAATAACTATCGCAGGAATAAACTGCCTTTTAAAGTGGGATTTTGAAGGGCTTGACTTAAAAATACCCGCTCAGTTTATATCAGAGTTTAATACGCCCGCTCTGACTTACCGTATCAATATGTTTGATAAAAAATTGTATGAAAAAATATGCAGCGGACGGTTTCTATGCGATATCAACGACAAAAAATTTATAGAGTTTGACAATAAAATTGCCGCAGTAATACTGCATAACCCCCAAAGACCTTATTTTACACTTTTTTCTCAGAAAAATCCGGAGGATTTGCAGGTCTACATTTTCGACAAAGAGCTGAAAAGCGCAAGCATTATGGAACTGCTCTTTTTTGAGTCGCTGTTGCCTTGTTTTAACGGTTTTATGCTTCACTCTTCGCTTATTGACTATGAAAAACGCGGGATCATGTTTTCTGCGCCCTCGGGTACCGGCAAATCGACCCAAGCCGATCTTTGGAATAAATATACAGGCGCGCGTATAATTAACGGCGACCGTGTCATTTTGCGCCGGACAGACGATATATGGTGGGCAAACGGGTCGCCGTGGTCGGGGACGTCGGGTATCAGTCTTGCCGAGAATGTACCTGCCAAGGCTCTGCTAATTCTGAGACAGGCTCCCGAAAATCGCCTGGAAAAGCTCCCCGCGGCACAGGCGGTAAAGGCTATTGTAAGCGAGGCCATGATGCCCTACTGGAGCGATGAAATGACCGGCAGGACCATTGAACTTGCAGGCGATTTTGTCAGCAAAGTGCCGACATATATGCTGTACTGCCGTCCCGACAGGGGAGCGGTTGAAATAGTAAAACAAATGGTATTGAATATATAGCCTCGATATGATATAATTTTTTTACCAACTTAAAAAGGCTGAATTTTATGTTTGAACAAGAAATTTACGACCAAATTGAAAATAAGCTGTTTCTCAAAGCGTCATTGGCAAAAATACCTCTTCGCGGGGATTTTGAGATAACGCCGCGCTGCTCTATGGCGTGTAAAATGTGTTATATAGTAATGACGCCCGAACAGATCCGTTCGGCGGGCAAGCATGAGCTTACCGCCGCACAGTGGCTTAAGCTCGGCGAGGAAGCCTGCAAAAGCGGAATGCTTTCGGTTCTTCTTACCGGCGGAGAGGCAATGATTCGCTCTGATTTCAAGGAGATTTTCTCCGGACTTTCAAGCATGGGCCTGACGGTTGATTTAAACACCAACGGTACCCTTTTTACGCCGGATATGCTTGACTGGATGGCTGTCAATCCTCCAAGTCAGGTCAATTTGACGCTTTACGGCAGCAATAATGAGTCATATGAGCGTCTATGCGGCCTTCCTGACGGCTTTGACAGAGTTTCCAAGGCAATTGATGATATGCAGGCGATGGGCATAAACGTGCGAATTAACTCTACTCTTACGCCATATAACTATATGGACGCAGACCAGATTATCGCCTACGCCAACGAGCGTAAAATTCCGATTAAGCTGGTCAGCTATAACTTTTTGCCCAAGCGCCGCGACGGTGACGACGCATATATCGAAAGACTGGACGCTAAAACGGCCGGCGAACTTGAGCTAAAGCTTAAATCCGAACCCTGGAGCGCTCCCGGCGATTTATATCTGAAGAAATTGCTTGAGCAAATTGAGAGAAAAGAGCGCAGCAGCAATCCGCAGCCCATGGAAATATCCTGCCGTGCGGGCAGAAGCACCTTCTGGATAACGTGGGAGGGTGTAATGCTTCCCTGCTGCACGTTGGATAATATAACCGCTTACCCGCTGCGCGACGGATTTGACGCAGCGTGGAAGAGCATATACGAGCGAACCGAGAAAATTTTCTTTCCGGAAAAATGCTGGGGCTGCGATAAAAAGCCCTTCTGTCCCGGATGCCCCGCCATTTATTATTGCGAAACGGGCGACTCAAACAAACATTCCGACTATTTGTGCGCTTTTGCAGACAGTCTGATTGCCGCGGCAAAGGCAAAGTATAACGGAGATTGATATTATGAAAGAGAAATTTTTAAATCAGAAAAATCTTTTTATTACATTTGCAGCGCTTCTTCTTGTCGGCGCCGCTATCACGCTGGCCGTGCTGCAAGCCGGCAAGGCAGGCAAAAATATTCAGCCGGAACCGATCAAGACCGAATCTTACACTCCGGGCGAGTCCGATGTGATTTCTCAGCCTCCTGTCGAAAGCGGCACGGAATCGGGAACACCCTCGGAATCTTCGACAGATTCCACTCCGACCGTTCCCGACGATCCCGACAGACCTGAAACCAACAAGGAAAATGTAAATAAGGACGTTATCGAGGATTCCACCGATATCGACAGTAAAAAAATCGGCATCACCTATCCCTATTCGATTAAGGACGGCGCGCTCAAGGTCAATAAATTTTTAAAGTACGACGGCTATTTTACCGAGGATCTTTCCTTTAGCGAAACAAACGACGCGCTCGCGATTGAAATTGTAAACACAAGCGGAAAATACATTGATGCGGCGGTTGTCACATTCCTGACCGATAAGCAGGAAGAGGTCAGCTTCTGGGCAAGCCACCTTGCCCCCGGTGATGTTTCCATTCTTCAGGAAAAAAACAATACCAAGTACAGAGATGATTTAAAGCTCAGCTTTGTGGACGCATCTATTGCCTATATGGACAGAAAGTTTGATACAGGCATAGCGGATTATATCTCTTTTAAATGCACAGCGGATGAGGAAGGCAACAATTACGCTGTTATAATAAACAACACTCAAAAGACAATAAATGATGTCAAGGTTTGGTACAAGCGCAACATTGATGACGTCTTTATAGGCGGATATACCTATATTTTGAGCTTTGATGAGCTTAAACCAGGGGAAACAATGTTTATTAACGCCAAATTCTTTAATACAGATTGTATAATTGTTGACGCACAATACAAAGTGAAATGATTATTCCGGGGAGATTGCAAAAATGAAACTGAAAAGCGGATTTGTAGTCAGAAATATTATGGACGAGTATATTGTAGTACCGGTAGGACAGAGGGTTACAGAGTTCAACGGACTTATAACCCTTAACGAAACCGGCCTGCTTCTTTGGAACAAGCTCGCCGAAAAGGAATGCACCTCAAGGGAGCTTGTGGACGCCATACTTGACGAGTACGACATAGACGAGCAGACTGCCTCGGTAGATGTGGCTCATTTTGCCATGATTCTGGCTCAGCAGAACCTTTTGGAGAAAACTGATAACTAAATTCAGAGGAATTATATTTTGAAAAAGGTACTAAGTGTTTCAGCTATAATTTTATCCGGGCTGCTGTGGGGAA
>JAFRVM010000230.1 GCA_017438505.1 Clostridia bacterium
GCTGTCGGTACGCAGAGCCTCGATCCAAGATCTGCCGAGACCGTACCAAACAAGGTATGAGAGGAAAATCTGACCCTTGAATTTATAGAACTTTGCGCTCATAAAGTGCAGCAGCACAAAGCCGATAATGCACCAGATCGATTCATAAAGGAAGCAGGGGTGCACGGTAAGTCCGCCGGTGTTTACGCTGGCCATGCCCCAGGGCAGGTTTGTGGGTGTGCCGAAGGCCTCCTGATTGACAAAGTTGCCCCAGCGTCCGACTCCCTGACCTATCAAAAAGCCTATCGCCGCAAGGTCAAACATGGCAAGGGTATTTACCTTGCACTTTTTAGTGACAAACCAGCCGCCCACAAAAGCGGCAATAACGCCGCCGTAAATGGCAAGTCCGCCGTTCCATATCTCAAACACGCTCCAAAAATTGTCCTTATATTCCTTCCACTGGAAGATGACATAATAAAGGCGCGCGCCGATTATGCCGAGAATAACGCATACAAGCACAACGTCGATCATGGGGTCAACGTCGATATCAAATCTCTTTGCAAAAAATACCGCGTAGATAAATGCGAGCAGAAAACCTGTCGCGATTATTACCGCGTACCAGTAAAACTCCTTGCCGAAAAGCCTGAAGGCTACGTTATCGACAGGAAATTCAATTCCGAGCTTCGGAAATGAAACGTCCATGGGAAACATAAATTAGTCCTCCTTTTTAACTATCGAAAGTGCGCTGTTATCTATATCCAGACCGCAGAGCCACCGCGAGAAATCCTCAAGCGTGACGTCGGCGGCAAAAGACGCGTATGAATCTATGTCCGTGCCGTCAAAGAAAAGGTCGGCGGCAAAATGGGCGGCTCCGGCCGCGGTCTCAATATTTTCAATAATGTTGCCGTAAACCGTCTTTTTGGCAAGCCGGAAAAGCTCTTTGTCCGCGCCGTCGGTTTTCATCTTCAGGATATAGCTGTCAATTTCCCTTTTTACCTCATCCGGGTCGGCAGACTGTCCCTCAAAGAGTATGGCGCGGTACCCCGGGCCGCAGAAATTTTCGCCGTAAAAGCCCTCGGTAATAAGATTTCTCCCTAAAAGGTCGGCAAAAAGCTGCGTATATTTGCCCGAAACCATCTCGATAAAAAGCTCGGACATAATGTTTTCCCTCGCGGCTTCGCAGGTGCAGTCCAGCTTATAGCCCGCGGCGAAAAGCGGTATGGGAACATCGAAGCTGTTTACCGTTCTTTTGCAACTAATCTGCACAGGTTCATCGCCGTAAAATCTTTCGACCTGCGGGTTTTCCCTCTCGGCAAGATTTTTATCTGCAATTTTGACAACCTTCTGCACATCGACGTTGCCGCAGACGCACAGCATCATATTCTTGGGCGCGTAAAATGCGTTATAGCAGCGGTAAAGGTGCTCGGGGGTGATCTTACTGATAGATTCCGCCGTGCCGGCAATGCTTGTGCGCACGCTGTGATTTTTATAAAGCGCGCCGGTAATGCCTAAAAGAAGCTGCCAGCCGGGGCTGTCGTCGTACATTTTGATTTCCTGACCTATAATTCCCTGCTCTTTTTCCACCGTTTCGGGAGTAAAGTATGGGTGGGTCACAAAATCTAGCAGAATTTCGAGCGATTTATCAAAATTCTCGGTGCAGGAAAAGAGATAGCAGGTTTTATCGTAAGAGGTAAAGGCGTTGGCGTCAGCGCCGGTTTTAGCGTACCTCTCAAAGGCTCCGCACTGCTCGTTTTCAAACAGTTTG
Source organism: Clostridia bacterium (assembly GCA_017438505.1). Classification (GTDB taxonomy): domain Bacteria; phylum Bacillota; class Clostridia; order Oscillospirales; family Acutalibacteraceae; genus RGIG2835. The sequence continues at coordinate 1,745 of JAFRVM010000230.1, forward strand.
TGCTCCAAAAAATGGGCTATGCCGTCGGGAACACATGCAAAATCCTCTTCCCCGGACAGCTTGAAGCAGTTATCGACCGAGCCGTAGTGCGTTCCGAAAATCGCAAAGGCGGAGCTGTAGTTTTCCATCGGAATCACAATAATGTTTGTGCCGCTTTTGTGCCGGATATTGTAAATATCGAGGTCCAAAGGAGCGCTGTGGATTTTCTGAGTAATGTTATCCATTGTCTTTTACCTCCCCGGCAAGCAGATATCGGTAGCTAAGAGTTATATCCGAGGCGATATTTATAACGTCCTGACGGGTATATTTTCTTATCTCCTCGGCGCTTTCCTGCGGAGTTTTAAGCGGCAGACCTCCGCGAAGAAGGGGATAATAGTAGCCTTCAAGCGCATCGCCGCTGTCGCAGGACGAGAGCCTTTCGTTTACAAGACTCTGCACGGCCGAGGCAAATTCCTCATCGGAAAAATCGCCCTGTTTAATGCGCTCGAGCTGGCTCAGTATTTCCTCTTCGGCCTGCTTTGCGTTTTTCTCCTCAAGCCCGCTGTCAACAAGCATTACACCCTTTACCTGCGCGTAGTGGGAAACGCAGTAATAGCAAAGGCTGAGCTTTTCGCGCACATTGGTAAAAAGCAGAGAGTGGGGCGTGCGCCCGAAGAGGTATGAGAAAAGCTCGCAGGCGGTATATCCGCCGGTTTGCAGGTTTGTACCGGTTTTAAAGCCCAGCACAAGCTTTGCCTGAGTAACCGGCATACGCACGGTATACTCGCCGAAGGCTTCGGGTGCGTAAATTGCGGGATTTTCAGCCGGAGTAAAATCGCGCTCAAGCTTTAAAAGCTGCTCTCCGGCACTCTCTAAAAACGAGGTAAAATTGCCCGAGCCGACCGCTGAAACAGTTATATCTCCGGTTTTCAGCAGGGTTCTCCATCCGTTTGCGATGTCTTCGCCGGTAAGGGCGTTTATGCCCTCCACCGTGCCCGAAGGGTCAACGCCGTAGCCGTCGCCCGGACACATTTTTGCCATGGCGTCACGCAGAGCAAAAAGACGTTTGTTGTTTATTTGAGAGATTATTTTTTCACAGGCAAGGCGTTTGCGCTCGGCAAGAGTTTCTTCGGTAAAGTTGCCGTTTTCGTCAAGCAGAGGTCGCAAAAACAGCGAAAGAATGAGCTTTCCGCAGCTTTGCAGAACATCCTCTCCGCCCGGTGCGAAGCGGTTGTCAATTGCCTTGACCGAAATTGTGAGCGCCTGCATATCTCCCCATTTGGAGGAATACCCGTAAAGCGACGCTCCGTAGAGCTCGGCAAGCTTGCGCTTTAGCGCGGTATAATTTGGGTACTCGCTGCCGCAGGACTGCAGAATCTGCGGGATTATGGCATACAGCGAGGCGGTCTCTTTTTTAAGCGGCACAAGCACAGACACGGTTATGCGGTTGCTTTTTAGGGAGTCCTGTTTGACCCCGAAAAGCCGTATGCCCGGACCAATCTCTTTGTTAAAGGTTACTCCCATAAAGTCCCCTCCAAGGTTTATTTTTTGCGTGCAACTCCGCTTGCTATTGCAGCCTGAGCCACAGCTTTTGCAACGGCGGACGCTACGCGCTTATCAAGCGCGGCGGGAATTATCATATCATGGCGCAGACCGTCCTGCTTTGCGATAGAAGCAATAGCCTTTGCCGCCGCGACAAGCATATCGTCGTTTATATCGCTTGCCCTAACGTCCAGAGCACCGCGGAAAATTCCCGGGAAGGCAAGCACGTTGTTTATCTGGTTGGGATAGTCGCTTCGTCCCGTGCCGACTACCGCCGCGCCCGCGGCAAGAGCCTTATCCGGCATAATCTCCGGTACGGGGTTTGCCATCGGGAATATTGCTGCATTGCTCGCCATGCTCTTAACCATATCCTCGGTAACGCAGTTCGGTGCGGAAACGCCGATAAATACATCGGCGCCCTTCAGCGCGTCGGCAAGGGTGCCGCGCAGCATATCGCCGTTGGTAACGGCGGCAATCTGCTCGTGGGCGGGATTTGCGTAGTTCTCGCCGCGGCAGAGTATGCCCTGACGGTCGCACATGATAATATTTTTCACCCCGCAGGAGAGCAGCAGATTGGCAATCGAGATACCTGCCGAGCCCGCTCCGTTTATGACAAGACGGATTTTGCCGAGATCCTTGCCCAGCAGTTCCATAGCTCCGAGAACGGCTGCAAGGCATACGACGGCTGTGCCGTGCTGGTCGTCGTGGAAAACGGGGATATCGCAGCACTCTTTAAGTCTGCGCTCTATTTCAAAACAGCGGGGAGCGGAGATATCCTCAAGGTTTATTCCGCCGAAGCTGCCTGCGATAAGCTTTACGGTGTTTACAATTTCGTCTGTATCCTTTGAGCGTACGCACAGCGGAATGGCGTCAACATCGGCAAAGGCCTTAAAAAGGGCGCATTTGCCCTCCATAACGGGCATTCCCGCTTCGGGTCCTATGTCGCCGAGTCCTAAAACAGCCGTGCCGTCGGTAATAACGGCAACAAGATTGCCTCTGCGGGTCAGCTCAAAGCTCAGATCCGGGTTTTTCTGTATTTCAAGGCAGGGACGGGCAACGCCCGGTGTATACGCGGTGGAAAGGTCATCCCTTGTCTCAATGGGACAGCGGCAGACGACCTCAATTTTTCCTTTAAGTTCTTTGTGCATTTTTAATGCGGCTTCAAAGTAGTCCATAAGGTTCTCCTTTTTTCATAAACAAACACTTTGTACAATATACTTTTACCATACATTATAATAGCATAATTAAATATGTTATTGCAATGTGAATTTATTAATGTTATAATAAATTGAAATAAAAATTAAGGAGTTCGACCTAATATGGCAAATAAAATCAAAATCTGTGCAGATTCTACATGCGATCTTTCTCCCGAACTTGTGCAGAAATATGATATCGAAATCATCCCCATGCCCGTATATCTCGATGATCAGCTTCACTATGATATGGTTGATATCACTCCCGACGATATATACAAGCGTTTTTACGCCACAAAGCAGCTTCCCAAAACGGCTGCCATCAATAACGCCGTTTTTGAGGAAGTCTGGTCAAAGTGGCTTGATCAGGGCTACGATATCATAAACTTTGATATCTCCTCCGAAATGTCCAGCGTATACAGCTGCGCCCGCACCCAGGCTCTTGAGCACGAGGGCAGGGTGTTTACCCCCGATTCGCGCAACCTCTCCACCGGTATCGGTCTCAGCATTTTAAAGGCTGCCGAGCTTGCTGCCCAGGGTATGTCCGCCGCCGAGATTACAGAATATATCGAGAGCTATGTTAAGCGTGTTGACGTAAGCTTTGTTCTTAACTACATCGACTTTTTGTGGAAGGGCGGACGCTGCTCCGGCGTTGCGGCTCTCGGAGCGAACGTGCTTAAAATCAAGCCGGTCATCGAGGTTATAGACGGCAGTATGCAATCCACCAAAAAGCTGCGCGGCGCTTTCTCCAAGGCTATGGTCGATTATATCGAATATAAGCTTAAAGACAGAACCGACCTCGACTACGAGCGCATTTTTGTAACCCATTCCGGTATTGATAAAGAGCTTGAGGATCTCGCCGTTGCGACGGTCAAGCGCCTCCAGCCCGAGTTTAAAGAGGTGCTTGTCACCCAGGCGGGCTGCTGTATCTCCTCCCACTGCGGACCCGACTGCATAGGCGTTCTTTTTGCCACAAAGGAATAATA
>JAFRVM010000231.1 GCA_017438505.1 Clostridia bacterium
AATCGTCAAAATACTCTTTTGTCAGACTGTCGTCAAAGGTACAGCACGCATCATTAAGTTTTTCTTCTGTTGTCTCTCTGACTTCTGTATTGTTCATCATTTCACCGTCCGGTAAAGTGGATTAATCAAACGCAGCAGGATAAAAAGAAATCGGTCATCCTGGTTATGCACTCTTCCGATTCTTCGCTTTCGGCAACCTGATAGCAGTGACCGAGCTTGGTATGGCTTGCGTCATAAAAAAGAAGGTCGAAACCGATATCAAATTTAACAAGGTCTTTTATAAAAGGCTCAACCTGATTGTTAAGCGGATCGTAATAGCAGGTGGTAATAAAGCATGGCGGATAGTCTTTTCCGATATGACCGGTAACCGTCAAAATTTCAAGATTTTCTTCGACATTTTCTATTTTGCTCTTACCGATAAGGCTTTCGGTCATTGATCTTGCGCCGGGAATCTCACCCATCAACTCAATATCGTACACGCCGCACAAAAGACCCAGTCCGCGGATATTATCAAGACTTGCGTTTCTTGTGCCGCATTTGTCCGTAAAATACGGATTGGTAAGTGAATTTGCGCAAAGGGCGGAAATATGCGCGCCTGCGGAATCTCCGCACAAAAATATGTTTGCGCTGTCTCCGCCGTAAGAGGCTATATGTTGATTTACCCAAAAATACGCGTCCTGCGCATCCTGAAGAAATGCAGGAAAATCTGCTTCGGGCAAAAGCCGATAGTCAACATTGACAACCAGAAAGCCCTTATCTGCAACACGTTGGCAAAAATCGGTGTAACTCTGCCTTTCGCCGCCAATCCATCCTCCGCCGTGGTAATAAATAATTACAGGCAGAAGCTTGTCGTGTTTTTGGGGAGCTATAATATCCAGCCTGCAGGTTTCGGAAGATAAACTGTAAGAAATATCGCTGACAGGATTTTTAATATAATCAATATGATATTCTCTTTCTTTCTCAAGCGCAGGAGTGCCCGGAATAAAATCCACTGCCGAAAAAACATAAAGAAGCGCCGATAAAAAAAGCAGAATAAAACAAAAAAACGGGTATGGGATATTTTTACTAAATTTATTCACCTTAAAACCTCCATACCATATAAATTATACACTATCGGAAGATATAAATCAACAAAAAAGTGTATTTTGATAAAATTTATTTGCGAGGATCCTTTGTTCCTTTGATTGCTCTTATCAAAGACGTAAGTATTACCGCTGCAAGCGGACCGACAATAATACCGACAGGGCCTAACATCAAAGAACCCATAACTGTAAAAAGAAAAGTGATAAACGGACGGACACCGATCTGATCACCCATCAGCTTAGGTTCAATAATCTGCCTTCCGATCAGAAGAACCAGATAGGTTATCGCCAGAACGATGCACATATATTTGTTGTGCCCCAAAAAATATGCAATAGCTGCCCATGGCAAAAGCACCACCCCGCATCCTAAAACCGGAAGCAGATCGATAATTGCGATGACAACTGAAATCGGTAAAACCCACATAAGCGGCGTCCCCGCAATTGCAATTCCCAAAGCAAGAATACAAACGGTAATAATAAACATCCACCACTTGGCCTTTATAAAACCCCATAGGCCGCGTCCGAAATCGTTGCCGACATCTTTTACAACATCCGCAACTTTTTCGGCGCCATCGCTTATATTTTCTTTGATTTTTTTCTTACTCATAGCACAAACACCAACTATTTAAGTTTTTTTGCAGCTTCAAGCAGAGAATCAAATTTGTTTTCCGCCTGTCCGGTTATCACTAATTCCAAAAGCTCGTTTAAAATTTTGCCTATTTTTACCCCTGAAGCAATATTATTATTTAAAATATCATTTCCTCCGACTGCAAGCTGACCGACATTTACGCATTCATTGCTCAAATACGCTTTTTCAATATTAAATTTCAGTTCCAGTATTTGCTCCGTGTTTTTGGGATCAAGAGCAGACTGTGCCTCGCAGAAACGCAGCGCGTTTTCATAGGAAAGTGCGTTTAAGATCCAGCGGGCAGTTATCCGGTCGCTGCCGGTAAATTTTCTGCAATTCAAAATCTGACAAACCGTTTTTTCTGTCAGCTTATCGGTTTTCAGTCTTTCAAATATTTTTCTGACGGTTTCCGAATCAAAACAGGCAAACAAAACTGCGAGTCTTACAAATCTATCCGCTTCTGCCCTGTCGACAGAATAAAAGACGCTTCGCAACATTTCATCTTCAAGATTTGTAAATTCGGGAATAAAAACTTCTATTTCTTTTTTGAATTCATATAGAATTTTTCCGGGACTTTTTGCACAGACTGTTTTTATAAATTCGGTATAAATCCGCTCAACAGAGATATTTTCAAGCAGGCAGGCATTTTTATGAGCGGCAGACAGCGTTTTTTCTTCGATCTTAAAGTCAAGCGAAGCCGCAAAACGCATGGCGCGTAAAATCCGCAGACTGTCCTCGTTAAACCTTTTGTCGGCCTCTCCGACACAGCGGATTATCTGGTTTTTAATATCCTCTTTTCCGCCGTATAGATCGACATACCCCTCGTCGGGATTATAGGCAATCGCATTGACGGTAAAATCCCTTCGTGCAAGGTCATCGGCAACACTTGACGAAAAGCTCACGCTGTCAGGACGGCGATTGTCAGAATAATCTCCGTCAATTCGAAATGTGGTAATCTCCAAAGGGTTGCCTTCAATAATTACCGTTACCGTGCCGTGCTTTATTCCTGTTTCAACCGTTTTGAAATCCTTAAAGCAGGCAAGGGTTTCATCCGGCGCAGCGCTTGTGGTTATATCGTAATCACCCGGAATTCTGCCCATAAGGACATCTCTTACGCACCCGCCCACAAGATAGGCTTTATAGCCGTTTGAACCGAGTACCGAAAGAGCCGTAAGAGCAAAATTCGGTATTATTAATTTATCTGTCATTTCAAATCCGCATTGTGCGTATATCCGAGCCGTCAAACTTAAACACTTTGTAGCACCCGCACAGACGCGATAAAATTCGCTCGCTGTACCTGTCCTCTATCTCGGCAAGAGTGAGATTTGTGCTGATAATTGTCGGTTTACCTGATAGAATACGGGTGTTAATAATATCGTAAATGGACGAAACGGTAAAGGAAGTTGAAAATTCCGAGCCGAGGTCATCTAAAATGAGCAAATCGCAGTCGAGCAGCATTGTGCGGTATTCATCGCCCTGGGCGTTGTTTTTACCGAAGTGTTCCTGCTCAAGCTGATTTAAAAATCCCTGTGCCGAGCCGTAGACAACTCCGAAGCCCTTTTTTGTAACTACATCGGCAATTGCAAGAGAAAGATGTGTTTTGCCAAGTCCGGTGGCCCCCATAAACAACAGGCTCTGAGAGGAAAGCGAGAAGTCTTCGGCATATTTTTTGCAAAAACCGATAATACTCTCCATACGCTTGCGGGGAGATATCGCACCCGCGCCATCAGCAGGATAATAGTTTATATCAATGTCATCAAACGAAGAAAGTTTGAGCGGTGACTGCTCATTGAGTTTTTCGC
>JAFRVM010000232.1 GCA_017438505.1 Clostridia bacterium
CATTTTTGTTACTCACTCGGGCATAGACAAGGAGCTTGAGGATCTTGCAGTCGCAACCGTAAAACGCCTGCAGCCCGAATTTAAAGAGGTGCTTGTCACCCGTGCCGGCTGCTGCATCTCCTCCCACTGCGGACCTGACTGCATAGGCGTGCTCTTTGCAACAAAGGAAAAATAAAAACAAAGCTTATACCCTTGCCGACGGCAAGGGTATTTTTTTGCCTAAAAAGAAAACCCGCAGCAGAAAATTGCTGCGGGTAGCTTTTAAAATGATTATTCGGCAACTGCTGCTGCAGCCGCGCCTTCTGTAGATTCTTCGGCGCTGAGTCTCTTAGCCTTTGTAAGGGGATAGCCCTTGCCTGCCTTAAGAGCGATGTAAGCATATATCGCAAGAGCACATATGACTGCAAAGCAGAAAATGGAGATATAGAATCCTACTCCAAGTTTTGAGGTAACATCGGCAAGACGTTTGGACAGTACCCTTGACGATGGTTTACCGTTGGTGTAGCTTGTTGCAATACCGCGGATAACAATAATATGAATAATTATCGATGCAAGGGCAACTAATGCGACCGTTATAAACGCACCGCCCTTTTGCCACTGCGAGCGGCAGGTCATAAGAATAATGCAGTAAACGCCAAGCAGAGGAATAACAATTGCAAGCAGATTGCCATAGGAGAGGTAGAGGACGGTATCTCTGGAATCATGACCGGATACATAACCGTTGGTAAGCGGTAATCTTACTCTGATCTCTTTACGGCTTTCCTTAACAAAAGGAACCTTGCGGCCTACCGAAAGGTCAAAACCGGTAGAGGAGGCCTCGTTCCATTTTATATCGGAAACCTCACTCTTATAGTCGTGTCCGTCCGACAGGTTGAGATTTCTGCTTTGAGCGGTATCAACCGTAAAGGGAAGTAAAAAGCTCAGAATGGAAATAGCGGCGATTATGTAGATTAAAACAGAAACACGCAGCTTGGTTCCGAAAAAGGAAACGTCAAAAATATCACGGGTAATGCCCGAATTCAATGTTTTGGGATTCGACTTTTTAGTTTTAATTTTAGCCATAATTTTTAGCCCCCTGAACTAATTAATAAACATAAGTGTGCTTATAATGGTATTATAACCGATTTTTTATACGGTTTCAAGCACTTTTTTGATTTTACAAACAAAAAAAATATTTTTTGTTAAATTGCCGACTTATTTATAAATTTTGAGTTTAAAACTCTCCATTTGCACAAAATTATAAGTTTACGTCAGACCTCGTTATGAATATTTTTTATTTTTTCCCAATAATTTTTAAAGGCCTGTTCGTTTTTGTTGTCGCCGTATTCATAATAATGCGCGTTTTTTATCGCATCGGGCAGATACTGCTGAGGCGTCCAGTGGTCGGCAAACTGGTGGGGATACTTGTACCCCTGCCCGTGGTCGAGCTTTGAAGCTCCCTCGTAGTGGGAATCGCGCAGATGAGCCGGTACCGGTCCTGTTTTGCCCGCTTTTACATCAGCCATTGCTGCGTCTATGGCATTTACGCCGGAATTTGACTTCGGCGAGGTTGCAACCAGTATTACCGCGTCGGCAAGAGGTATCTGCGCTTCGGGCAGACCCACCTGCAAAGCGGCGTCAACCGATGCCTTGACAATGGGAATAATCATAGGATATGCAAGTCCCACGTCCTCGCAGGCGCAAACCATAAGTCTGCGGCAGACCGAGGTCATATCCCCGGCAGTTAGCAGCCGCGCCATATAGTGCAGGGCGGCGTCGGGGTCGGAGCCCCGCAGGGATTTCTGAAAGGCCGATAAAATGTCGTAATGCTCGTCGCCGTCCCTGTCGTAGCGCAGTGAGCTTTTCTGCGAGAGCTCCTTTGCCGTTTCAAGCAAAACGGTTATGCTGCCGTTCTCCTCGCGTCTGCCCGAGAGCACGCACAGCTCGGCGGAATTTATCGCCTTGCGCACATCTCCCCCGCAGGCGTAGGCAATGTGTGACACAACATCATCATTTGCGTTTACCCTGCAGCCGTACTGTCCCTCCAAAAAGCTAAAGGCTCGGCGCACCGCACCGCATACCTCATCGGGAGTGACCGGCTTGAACTCAAAAACAGTACACCGGCTGAGTATTGCGTTATATACATAAAAATACGGGTTTTCAGTGGTGGAGGCAACAAGCGTAACCCTGCCGTCCTCGATAAATTCCAAAAGGGTCTGCTGCTGTTTTTTGTTGAGGTACTGTATCTCGTCAAGATATAACAGCACGCCGTCGGGAGCGCACAGCGTGCCCGTGCGGGAGAAAATATCCTTCAAATCCCCTGTCGAGCAGGTAGTGCCGTTGAGTTTGTAAAATTCCAGCTTGCTTTTGCGGGCAATAATCTCGGCAAGGGTGGTCTTGCCTATTCCCGAAGGCCCGTAAAAGATCATATTCGGAATTTTCCCGGACTCTATAATTTTGCGCAGAGCGCAGTTATCCCCGAGCAGATGCCGCTGACCGACCATTTCATCAAGCTCCCTGGGACGTATAACATCGGCAAGAGGTGACGGCAAAATTATCCTCTCCTTGCTAAAAATTCTATAAAAATAATATCAGCCGCTCCTTCGCCTGTCAAGAAAAAAGTTTCCCCCTGCCGGGCTAATCGGCAGGGGGAGGTGTGTTTTGGTACGGAAAATGCGAGGGTGCATGCTCCGCCATGAAATCTATGTCAATCCACATTTTTTATTCTATACAAGGCCGGCAGATATGTCAACAATCAAGCGCTTTTTGGCAATTCCAAAAACCTGTCACAGGGTGTGACAAAAAAGTATTGACAAAAAAACTTAAAATGCTACAATTAATATGAAAGCTGAAAGGAGAATGTGAAATGTTTGCAGACAGACTCAACTTTTTGATGAGCCTTACTCACACCTCAAATAACGCCCTCGCAGGCAAGCTCAATCTTACTGCTTCATATATCAGCAGGCTTCGAAACGGCAGGCGAAATCTGCCGAAAAAGCCCGAATTTGTCACAACCATGGCCGCTTTTTTTGCCAAAAATATCACTTCAGACGAACAAAAAAACACCCTTGAGCGTATGCTGCGCGTACCCTCCGGTTATCCCGCGGACATGGCCCAGGCAAGCGAACTGATTTTTTCATGGCTTATAACCGAAACCGACGACGACTCGCTTTCAGACGATTATGTTTCAAGAATAGGAAAGTACAACGCCGCATACGGCAGCAAGTCCATTTACGGATACGAGCTTGAGGGCAATACCTTTCTTTACACCCTCAGCGAAAAAAAAGCGGGGCTTACCGAGTTTATGAAAACCGCGTTGAACGCTGAAAAGCCCGGAACCATGCTGCTGTTCAGCGACGAGGTTTCCGACTGGGTATATTCCGACAGCGTTTCAAACGAGTTTGTAAACACTTCCATTGCGACACTTATCGACCGCGGATGGAAGATAAAACTTATATACTCCCTAAACAACAACTATTACGAGTTTACGCGGCGTCTTTACAATATCATACCTTTTGTCGCCACCGGTCAGGTGGAGCGGTTTTTCTGCACAAGGATCTACCAGACCATAACCAGAAGGGGGCTTTTTATAATTCCCGGCATTGTTTCGCTTTCTGTCAATTCGGTGGAATCGACCGTAGAAGGTATGCCGGCTGTTTTTACCAGAGATAAAGCGGCGGTAAAGGCCCTTGAAAACGAGTTCAACGCTTTTTTGGATTTCTGCGAGCCTCTGGGCACTGTGTTCTCAAGTCCGTTTTATCAGAACTACTGGACTTCCATCCACAATTTCGCGGCAAATCCCGCAAACCTTATAATGCACACCCGCAGCGTTTCGGCTTTTTTTGTCCCCCGCCGTCAGGTGGAAACCATCTCGGTGCAGGCAAATAACCCAAAGTTTATCGAGATTTTCGACAAGAGCAGAAGGTCGATAGAACAGTATCTGAAGCACTCGACAGTCTGTGAATTTATTTCCCTTCCCACCTGCGACGAGCTTTTTGAGGGCAAGGTGCCCTATACATTTGACGATCTTGTGGCAGACGAATATCAGTATTACTATACTCCCGCCGATTTTGCTGAACATCTGCGGGCTATTATTGAAGCAAAGAAAAATCACGCAAAATACTATAATGTGTATATCGCACCGTCCTACATGAAGGATTTTACCTTTTTGGTAAAGGAAAACTGCGGATATTATATTCGCGGCTACGGACCGTCCGGCAAGGTTTTTTACGTCACGGAAAAGACCATGGTTTCTCATTTTTGGGGAAACTTTTTCGGTTTTGTCTCTCGGCTTCAGCCCTTCGGCCAGGATCTGGCCGTCTATGAGATGGAGCGCCTTATAGGAGAGATCGAAGCCCGACTGGGGTCGGGCAACGACTGATTTTGAAGTGCCGCGTCAAAAATATTTGACGCTGTATTTTGCAGCAATTTACAGAGAAAAAAGGGCGGTTCATTTTTTGAACCGCCCGCTTATTTTAGCTTTTATTCTGTTTTTCCGCAACGGCCGAAGCGGAAAACCATTTCATTGAAAGATCTTTTATTGTGCCGTCGTCAAGCATACCTTCTATAATAGAATTTATTTTTTCCTCAAGAGAAACGCTTGAGCGCAGAAAACCCACATAGTAATTGTCGGTGGAGATATACCCCGGAACCGATTTAATTGTTTTATCCCCGCGCAGGGTTATGTAGCGGCGAACTTCGTTGTCGTCGGCAACCGCCGCGGCTATCTGACCCGAGCCGAGAGCCTGAAGGGTACTTTCAACCGTTGTAAATGTCTTTACCTCGCCTAAATCGGCATAAAGCACGCCGGCGTTTTCAAGAGCTTTCTGGCTGAAGGAATTTTCGGTAACACCCACAACCTGTCCCTTTAGAGAACCGATATTCTTTATTTTTGTATCGGCGGCATTTACAATAACAACCTGATGATGTACCGTGCCCGAGGGAATAAACAGATAATCGGCCTTCAGCTGTCTGTCGGGAGAGGAATAGTCCCAGTAGCAGTCTATCTGACCCTTATCGAGGGCTTGACCCAGATCTTCCGGGGATACAGCCTTAAACTCGGCCGAAAGTCCCAGTCTTTTTGCGCAAAGCTTTGCACATTCAACCGAAAAACCCTCGAATTTACCGTCCCCGGTTTCCGACGACATTACGCCTCCGGCAGGGTCTATGCCTATAACGATACGTTTTTTATCCAGCACCTTTTGAAGTGACTTATCCTTATCGCCCGAACCGCAGGAGCACATGCAAAGGATAAGAAAAAGCACTGTAAAAACAGAAATAATTCTTTTACTCATAAAAATCAATCCTTTTTATTTGCTCTCGGCGGCAGCGGCGGCCTCAGCTTCAATCTGTTCCATATCGGCAATGGTTGTAACTATAAGCCGGTAGCCGTAGGCATCGTATGAATAGTAGACCGCAAAATTGTCTCCTTTATACAGTTTGTCGGTGTTAAACTCCAGATTGGAGTCCAGCGAAAGCTCTCCGACTATTTTCTCATATTCCTCCTGCGAGCTGACAAAGCTCGAAAGCATAATAGCGTTGTAGGCGGCGAATTTATACGCGTTTTCCTTGTCCTCTATGGCATGGGGCAAAAGCCACATGATCAGCTTTTGCACATTGTTGGTTTTGGGGTCTGAATAGGCGCAAAAACGCAGTCCGTCGGTAAAATCGTATTCGGCAAACACATTGCCGTCCTGAGCCTGTATTTTTTGTACTGCCTCCCTGTCGATATCCGGCAGCTCGGTATTGACTTCATTAAAGCCCTCAATAAACTTCTCAAGGGTAAAATCAAATGTTGTCGCCTTTTTTTTCCCGCAGGAGCAAACAAGTGCCAAAATAAACGCGGCGGCAAGAAAAACAGCGGTCAGTCTTTTCATTTAAAGTCTCCTTTCCTTAAAAGGACATATAATCAACTGCCGTCCGAAACAAACTATTCCGAACGGCAAAGCGACTGCAAAGCGATAAAATTTTAAAGTTATGCCTTGGGATTGATGATATTGCGCCAGTCAAGGTCTCCGCGTTCAAGACCGTGAATAAGCACCTCTCCGGTGGCGATATTTGTGGCAACCGGGATGCTGTGCATATCGCACAGACGCAGAAGGTTCATATCGTTGGGCTCGTGAGGCTTGGGGTTCATGGGATCGCGGAAAAAGAGCAGAAGGTCGATCTCCTCACATCCTATACGGGCGGCAATCTGCTGATCTCCGCCCTGAGATCCGGAAAGAAAACGGGTTATGTTAAGCCCTGTCGCAGCGCTGACCATTTTGCCGGTCGTGCCGGTAGCGCACAGATTGTGCTTGCTGAGCACTCCGCAGTATGCTATGCAGAACTGAACCATAAGTTCCTTTTTAGCGTCGTGAGCAATCAGTGCAATGTTCATATTTATACCTCCAAATCGGTGCTTTTTTAATTTTCCCCTATCTTTTTGGGAATGAGGATCTTCTCCCCTTCCAGTCTGGCCGCAAGGCGGTCAAAGGCAAGTGAGGCATATCCTTTGCATCCGGCTATATGGCCTCTTGCCGAAGACCTGGGAATCTCCTCGTCCTCGGGAACTACGCCCATAAGGCGCACACCCGTAGCGTCTATTATGTAATCAAGGTTGGGAATGCGGTTGTTGTCAAGTGCCCGCAAAGAGAACCTGTTTATTACAAGTCTGACATTCTTCATGCCCTCTTTTACAAGGCGGGTTCTTATAATATCGGCGTCACGGATACAGACCGCGTCGGGTGTAATAACAATGAGCGCCGCCTGAGCAGCCGCGATGGCCGCCTTAAAGCCGGAATCCATGCCGCCGGGACAGTCGACCAGCACATAGTCGTAATAATCGGAAAGTCCCTTTATGAGCTTTGTCATAAGCTCGGGGGTCACCCGGTTTTCCTCCGACTGCGGAGCGGGCATAAGATACAGATTTTCCTCGTCGGGACACTGGTAAATAGCCTTTATGGGCTCGCAGTTTCCCACAAGAACGTCGTAAATATCAAATACAAGCTCGTGGGCTACACCCAGCAGAATATCAAGATTGCGCAGACCGGCGTCGCCGTCGATAAGCAGAACCTTTTTTCCCCTTCGGCCGAGAGCCGCGCCCAAACCTGCCGTAACGGTAGATTTACCAACGCCGCCCTTTCCGGAGGTTATAACCATGACACGACCCATCAAACCACCTCTTATTTAGGATATCACATAAATTACAATATGTCAAAGGTCAAAATCCCGTCGATTTTAACAAAAATTAAGGCAATTTATTGTTACAGTAAAAATATCAATTACTGAAGCAGTCCGTTTGCCACCTGCAGGGTTTCGCCCTGACTGCGCACGCCGAAGAAGTATTCGTCAAAAATACCCTTTGCAACAGGCGCCATCCAGCTTCCGTGAACGGCGTGCTCGCCGATGATTGCAACGGCGATTTCCGGATTATTAAACGGAGCAAACGCTATAAACAGACCGGAGTCCGAGCCGGCGCCCTGTGCCGTACCGGTTTTTCCTCCTACTCGCACCTCGTAGCCGCCGAATACGCTAACCGCGGTACCTTCGGTGGTAACCGAGAGCAGAGAATCTCTGACCGTTTCAAGCGCAGCCTCATCAACCTCAAGGGTGTTGAGAAGAGTGGGGTTGCTTGAGCTGTCCTCAACAATGGTCTTGTCAAGACCGTAGGACTTTATTGTTTTGATAATTGTTGTCTGATAGTGATTTCCGCCGTTGCCTATTGTGGCGATGTAGTTTGCAAGCTGAATGGGAGTAAAGCGGTTATCACTCTGTCCGATAGCCGCCTGAAGGGTATCGGCAATAGACCAGCTTCTGTTGTTTGCCTGTCTCTGTTCACGTCCGGCAAGAGTACCTCTCGATTCACCGAGACCGATACCTGTAACCGAGCCGAGTCCCAGACGGCGGCAGTAGTCGTTCATCTTGTTTACACCGAGACGCATACCCATCTCGTAGAAGAAGTAGTTGCACGAAACGGTAAGAGCCGTTTTAACGTCAACGTCGCCGTGGTGGCTCAGACACTTAACCGTAAAGTCGTCCACCGTATAGAACTTTTTGCAGCAGACAGTTTCGGAAGCGGAAATTACACGCTCCTGCAGCGCGGCTACCGCCATGGCCGGCTTGAAGGTCGAACCGGGGGCGTAAAGGCCGTTGAGCGCGCGGTTGAACAGAGGCGAAGCCTCGTTTTCAAGCAGAGAAGCATAATTCTTTTTATATGTTGTAAGGTCGTAGTAAGGGTAGGATACCGCCGCCAGAACCTCGCCTGTACGGCAGTCGAGAACAACGGCCGAGCCCGCGTTGCAGTCCTCGCCGGTCATATATCCGCCGGTCTTCTGAATGGCGTGGATACAGTCGGCAAGTGCGTGCTGGGTGGCACGCTGAAGGTCGATATCTATCGTAAGAACAAGTGTGTTGCCCGTTTCGGCCTCGGTAATATATTCGGTATCTATAACGATATTGTTCTCATCACGGATAACGCGCTTTGTGCCGTTTGTGCCGCGCAGAAAGCTCTCGTATTCCTTTTCTATGCCGCTCTTGCCCAGCTCATCGTTCATACCGTAGCCGCTGTCCTTCAGTTCGGCATACTCTTCGGCATAAATTGCGCCGACAGTACCTATAAGGTGCGCCGCAGCGTCGCCGTTGGGGTATTCGCGGTAGGCGACCTCCTCAACATTAACGCACTTGAGTATGGCGGAGCACTCGGAAATGCGCAGAACGGTCTCCTGTGAGACGTCCTCGGCAAAGGTGTAGGGGTTGGAGCGGGTCCAGTCCTCAAGCTCCATGCTGTAACGCACACCCATAACGGTGCGCACATCGGGAGTGATGACATGACCGAGACTGTATTCATCAAGCATTGTTTCAAGACAGTTCTGAGCAGTCGCGTACTCCTGAAGTCCCAGAACATTCTTCATTTTGCTTAC